>JALYWY010000323.1 GCA_030852475.1 Actinomycetota bacterium
AGGTGGCGGTCGAGGCCGGTCTCGACATCCTCGTCATCCAGGGCACGGTGATCTCGGCCGAACACGTCTCGACCACGGTCGAGCCGCTCAACCTGAAGGAGTTCATCGCCGAGGTGCCGGTGCCGACCGTGGTCGGCGGCTGCGCCTCCTACTCGACCGGGCTGCACCTGATGCGGACCGGCGCGGTGGGCGTCCTCGTCGGGGTCGGCCCCGGCGCCGCCTGCACCACCCGCGGCGTGCTCGGGATCGGCGTCCCGCAGGCGACGGCGATCGCCGACGTCGCGGCCGCCCGCGCCCAGCACATGCTGGAGACCGGCGAGTACGTGAACGTGATCGCCGACGGGGGCATGCGGACCGGCGGTGACGTCTCCAAGGCGATCGCCACCGGCGCCGACGCGGTGATGATCGGCTCGCCGCTGGCGCGCTCCAAGGAGGCGCCCGGTCGTGGCTTCCACTGGGGAATGGCGACCTTCCATCCCTCGCTGCCGCGCGGCACCCGCGTCTCCACCAAGCAGGACGGGACGATGAAGGAGATCCTCCTCGGCCCGGCCCAGGAGAACGACGGCACCTTCAACCTGATGGGGGCGCTGAAAACCTCGATGGCCACCTGCGGCTACGAGGACATCCGCTCCTTCCAGCGGGCAGAGGTGATGGTCGCGCCGGCGCTGATGAGCGAGGGAAAGAAGCTCCAGAACGAGCAGTCGGTGGGCATGGGCTCGAATGGCCGGGCCGCCGTTTCGACGGGAGTGGCAGTCTCGGATGACTGAGCAGTCCGCCGCAGCCGTCCGCGAGCAGCCGCCCGCGGACGGCGCGCGGGCTGTCGAGGAGGTCCTCGTCCTCGACTTCGGCGGGCAGTACTCGCAGCTGATCGCCAGGCGGATTCGCGAATGCGGGGTGTTCGCCGAGATGTTGCCGGCGAACACGTCGATCGAGAAGATCCGGGAGCGGAAGCCGAAAGGGATCGTCCTCTCCGGCGGTCCGGCGTCCGTCTACGAGCCGGAAGCGCCGAAGTTCCCGACGCAGTTGCTGGATCTCGACGTTCCGACGCTGGGCATCTGTTACGGGATGCAGGCGATGGCGCTCGCCCTCGGCGGCAGGGTCGAGTCGGCCGAGACGGGCGAGTTCGGGCGCACCGAGCTGGTCCTGCGCGAGGGTGGCGGCCAGCTGCTCGGCGGCCTGCCCGAGGAGCAGAGCTGCTGGATGAGCCACCGCGACGCCGTCTTCGAGGCGCCGGAGGGGTTCACCGCCCTCGCCTCGAGCCCGAGCTCCCCGGTCGCGGCCTACGAGCTTCCCGATCGCGGCCTCTACGGGATCCAGTTCCACCCAGAGGTCGTCCACACCCCCTACGGAACCGAGATCCTCACCCGCTTCCTGCGCGACGTCGCCGGCTGCAAAGAGGAGTGGTCGCCGCAATCGGTGATCGCCGAACAGGTGGAGAAGATCCAGGCCCAGGTCGGCGACGGGAAGGTGATCTGCGGCCTCTCGGGAGGGGTCGACTCATCGGTCGCCGCCCTGCTCGTCCACAAAGCGGTGGGGGACAAGCTCACCTGCGTTTTCGTCGACCACGGCCTGATGCGGATGAACGAGGCCGAGCAGGTGGTCGAGGCCTTCGGCCAGTTCGGGATCCCGCTCGTCCACGTCGACGCCGAAGAGCGCTTCCTGGCGAAGCTGGCCGGCAAAGACGACCCAGAGGAGAAGCGGAAGATCATCGGCACCGAGTTCATCCGCGTCTTCGAGGAGGAGGCGGCGAAGCTCGAGGACGTCAGCTACCTCGTCCAGGGCACCCTCTACTCGGACGTGATCGAGTCCGGCGGCTCCGACCACGCGGCGACGATCAAGTCGCACCACAACGTCGGCGGCCTGCCCGAGGACCTCGAGTTCGAGCTGGTCGAGCCACTGCGGATGCTGTTCAAGGACGAGGTGCGGGCGGTCGGCGCCGAGCTGGGCCTACCGGAGCGGATGGTCTGGCGCCAGCCCTTCCCGGGGCCCGGCCTCGGGATCCGCATCGTCGGCGGCGAAGTGACCAAAGAGCGGCTGGACATCCTCCGCGCCGCCGACGCGATCCTGCAGGAGGAGATCCGGGCGGCGGAGCTGTACCGCCAGCTCTGGCAGTCGTTCTGCGTATTGCCGGTAGTGCGCTCGGTCGGCGTCCAGGGCGACGGCCGCACCTACGCCTACCCGATCGTGATCCGCGCCGTCACCTCGGACGACGCGATGACCGCCGACTGGGCCCGCCTCCCCTACGACCTTCTGGAGCGGGTCTCGAACCGGATCATCAACGAGATCCGCGACGTCAACCGAGTAGCCCTCGACATCTCCTCAAAGCCCCCCGCGACGATCGAGTGGGAGTAACTCTCCGCGAGACCGCAAAAACCCCTGTAGTACCCGATTTTTTGCGGTCCCGACGAGCTGAGGTGCGTGTCGGGAGGGCGACCGGACCCCTCTACCGCCAGGGACTAAGCAGCCTCCAGCGAGCCCGCCGTCTCGAAAGCTGCCTGCCCGACCACCGTAGATATGGCACCCTGGCCGCCGTTCTCGCTGAGTCTGTCCTGGCTGCGCAGGTGAGCGGCTAAGACCTGGTTGGTCGCCTCTTCCATGATCTTGACCACCTCTTCCCAGCCCTGCTGGTCGACGAAGAGGGGCATCCAGCGGAAGATGGTCTCGTCGCGGCCGTCGAGCGTGCCCGCTTCGAGGGCGGCGATCGCCTTGTCCTGAAAGGTCTGCAGGGTGGCGGCAGAGACGCCTCCGCGAACGGCGCGAGGCACCCTGCGCCAGTGAGGGCCCCCGACGAACGCCTCGGGCGTCGCCTTGTAGAAGTGCTCGGTGGCGCCGCGCCTCTGCGCCGTGTCAACGAGCTCGAGGCAGCCGTACCGATCTAACGCCCGGGTGTGGTAGGCGACATCGCTGAGCCCGGTCTCCAGCTGACCGGCCAAGTGATTGGGGCTCGCCACTTGGTCGCTGAGGATCTCGAGGATCTTCACCCGCAGGGGATGGGCTAGTGCGTGGACGAGACGCTGATCGATGACTTCGCTCGACTGGTCTTTCATGGGGAATCTCCTAGGGGCGCGGGGCAGCGATACGGCTGCGTTCTTCATATCGCTTGATACGTATAGACCATTCAGCTAGTCCATTCCAGAACACGCCGTTTCGGTAATGAGAACTCTTCGCGGAAAGAGCGGGGAGTAGGAGACTTACGCCCAGGCGTCGATCAGCTGTAGGCGTCCCACTTTTGTAGGTAACCGAGCGGGTCGATCGGAGAGCCCCCCTCGTACCAACCTGGGCCGGTCCACATCTCGAAGTGCAGATGGCAGCCGCTGGAGGAGCCGGTGGTGCCGACCACTCCGATCGGTTGGCCGGTGCGGACCGTTTCTCCCTCTTTCAGGGGAGAAGGTTCGGCCAGATGGGCGTACATGAAGTCGTACTGGGTCCCCTTGCCGTCGATCACGACGTAATTGCCCGCCGCGTCGTCCCAGGTCGACATCTGGACACGGCCGCCGCGGGCGGCGACGAGGGGGGTGCCGCAGGCCGCCATCACGTCCTGGCCTTGGTGGGTGTGGCCGGAGCGCCCGGCGCCGAAGACCGAACCGCTGGACCCGTAGTCATGAGCCCCGAGAATCGGGAAGGCGTAGCCGTAGAAGGTGAAGGCGAGGCTGAGGGTGGTCGAGCTGGTGGCCTTGCGGGCGGCTGGAGCGGTCGGGCCCTGGGGGCTGATCCGGAAGCTGTAGCGGCCGTTGCGCGCGGGACGACCTTCGTTGGTGGTGCCGTCCCAGCGAACTTTGTCTTCGACGTTGGGGGCGACGTCCTCGCGGTAGAAGGTCTTGACCACCGCGCCGGCGGCGTCGAGGACGTCGATCTGCAGATCGTTGAGGGGCTGGGTGCTGCCGATCGTGTAGCTGAGGCGGGGGTAGCGGTAGCCGAAGTAAAAGGACTTGCGCGGGGTCGTTTGCGCCGCGACCAGGGTGAGGACGCCGGCGCTGGGGGCGGTGGAAGGCGCGCCGGATGGGCTGCCTTTGGCGCTGGGGGAGGCCCCGGGGGTGCCGGCGCCGCCGGTGGACGCCGCCGCCGCCGTGCCGGCGAAGCACAGCAGCATGAATGCCATCGCTATGCAAATTTGGCCGGCCGCTCCTGGCCGGACGAACCCTTTGCTGTTCAACCGCTAGCCCTCTCTTTCCATCGCCTGCGGAGTTAGCTGACGGGCTCGCGCTGAAAGAGTCGCGCTACGGACGGTTTTCGTCCGATTCGCCCCTGGGACCTGCAAAGGTCCCTTCGGTTCCTCCGCTCCCGAACGGTGGCCCGGACGGGATTCGGCTATTGCTCGGGCGGCAGTATAGACGGCGAGATGGCTATCATCCCCCGGCCGCGTGGGAAGGACTGCGCGGTTTTTGCGCGATGAAGACCTTTGTAGCCACTCCAGCCAACCGCCAGCGCGACTGGTACGTCGTCGACGCCGAGGGGAAGACCCTGGGCCGTCTTGCAACGCAGATTGCCGACACCCTGCGCGGCAAGCGCAAGCCGGAGTACACGCCCCACGTCGATACCGGCGACTTCGTCGTCGTCGTCAACGCGGAGAAAATCCGCGTCACCGGCGACAAGCTGGCGCAAAAGACCTACTACCGCCACAGCGGCTACCCCGGCGGGATCAAGTCCCGGACGCTCGGCGAGATGCTCGAGCGCAAGCCCGAGGAAGTGATCCGCAAGGCCGTGAAGGGGATGCTGCCGCGCAACCGCCTCGCCCGCCAGCAGCTGACCAAGCTGAAGGTGTACGCCGGGCCGGACCACCCTCACGCGGCGCAGCAGCCGAAACCGATGGAGACGAACTGAATTGATGGACGACGAGAACCGTAAAGACGAAGAGACTCAGGACGAGGGCGACGGGGCCGCGGGTCCTGTCTCCGATACGTCCTCGTCGCCTACCGGCGACGATCCCGCATCGTCGCCACCCGCGGCAGACGCGTCTGAGGAGGTGCCGTCCGAGGAGGGTGGAGATGAGGTGCCGTCCGAGGAGGCTGCTGATGAGTCGCCGTCCGAGGAGGTAGCTGAGGAGCCGGTGGCTGAGGAGGTCACTGCTCCCGAGCCCGACCAGGAGGTCGAGGCGCCTAAGGCTGAGGAGAAGAAGAAAGACGTCATTCCCGGTGCCGACCTTGAGCCGATTCTGGTTGAGCCGGAGCAGCCGGAGTTGAGCGCGGAGGAGCGCGCTCGTCTGGAAGCTGAGGAAGAAGAGAAAGCTCGTCGCGAAGCCGAACTGGCCGCGACCGACGAGCCCGACGCCGCCGCGGCCAGCCGGGCGCCGGCGAAAATGGAGAAAGGCGCCCGCTTCCTCGCCACCGGCAAGCGCAAGAGCGCGATCGCCCGCGTCACCCTGGTGCCGGGCAGCGGCAAGATCGAGATCAACAAGCGCAGCCTCGAGGAGTTCTTCCCGCGGCCCCTGCACCAGACGATGGTCAAGCAGCCGCTGACCGTCTCCGGCTATGAGGGCAACGTCGACGTTCGCGTCCGGGTCCACGGCGGCGGCATCGGCGGCCAGGCCGGAGCGATCCGCCACGGTGTGGCCCGCGCGCTGACCGAGATCGACTCCGAGCTGCGCGGCGATCTCAAGCGGCGAGGCTTCCTCACCCGCGACGCGCGCGTCAAGGAGCGCCGCAAGGCGGGGTTGAAGAAGGCTCGTAAGCGGCCTCAGTTCAGCAAGCGCTGACGGGAGCGGGGTGACGACCGCGCGCAAGCTCTTCGGAACCGACGGGGTCCGAGGAGAGGCTGGCACCTTCCTCAGCGCCGAGCTGGCCACGGCTCTCGGCCGGGCGACCACCGCGACCCTCGAGGCTG
>JALYWY010000332.1 GCA_030852475.1 Actinomycetota bacterium
GCCCGAAGAAAGCCAAAAAGGGCGCGTTCTTCAAAAGCCTCAAAGGCGACGTCGTCTACTCCGTCTGCGTCAAGTTCCCGAGCGGGAAAAACCTCTGCGCTCAGGCTCAGGAAGCCGAACAGGGGACGCTCTACGTGAACAAGATCACCTCGACGATCCCGGGCAGGCACGTCGTCTCCTGGTTCGTCAAAGGCAAAAAAGTCGGCTCCTGGGCCTTCCGGGTAACGGGGTAGCGAACCCCTGGTCGTCGTCGGTCTCGACACCGCGACGGTAGACACCGTCGCCTGCGCCTGGCGCGACGGCGAGGTATTGCACGAGTCGCAGCTGGGGCTTTCCCCGCAGGGGAGGCCCCTGCATGCGACGAGGCTGCTCGAGGAGGTCGAGCAGGCGGTCGCGGTGGCCGGCGGCTGGAAGGCGGTGGACCTGCTCGCGGTCGGCCTCGGCCCCGGCTCATTCACCGGCCTGCGGGTGGGAATCTCCACCGCCCGCGGCCTCAGCGTCAGCCTCGGGTTGCCGGCGCGGGGCGTCTGCACGCTCGACGCCGTTGCCGCGGGGATCGGCGAGGCGGGCGCGACGGGGGAGCGACTGGCGGTCCTGGACGGCTGGCGCGGCGAGGTCTTCGCCGCGCTCTACTCGCCCGAGGGCGGGCGAATCTGGGAGCCGGCCGTCTACCGGCCCGAGGATCTCGCGGCGCGGATCGCGGCGCTGGCCGAGCCCCCCTCGGTGGCCGGTTCGGGGGCGGTACGATTTCGAGACGAGCTGGCCCAAGGCGGCGTCCGGATGCCGGACGATTCCGACCCTGTCCACCGGGTCGCCGGGCGCCACGTCTGCGCCTTGGCGGCATCGATGGAGGGGGAGGACCGCGATGGGCTCGCTCCGATCTACCTCAGACCCCCCGATGCGGAGCGGTGGCGTGAGCGAGACGCTTCACAAAGAGCCCAGTGAGTTAAGCCAGGACGTCCAGGTCCGCAGGCTCGCCTACAGCGACCTGCCGGCGGTGATCTCGATCGAGCGCCGTTCCTTCCCGACCCCGTGGTCGCTGGCGATGTTCGTGCTCGAGCTCTCGAAGCCGTCCGGGATCTGCCTCGCCGCCAGCTCCGGGGACGAGCTGCTCGGATACGTGGTCTGCTCCCGCTACGACCAGGTCTGGCACCTGATGAACATCGCGATCGCCCCCGAGCACCGCGGCGCCGGCGTCGCCGGTCAGCTGATGCGGCGCCTGATCGAGGAGTCGCGGGGTGCGCTGCCGTTCACGCTCGAGGTCCGGGTCTCGAACCACCGCGCGATCGGGATGTACGAACGCTTCGGATTCCGCTCGGCCGGCGTCCGTCCTCGCTACTACCACGACAACGGCGAGGACGCCCTGATCATGTGGCTGGACTGATGTGTCGACTGAGGATTCTGCAGTGCTGCTAGCGATCGAGACCTCCTGCGACGACACCTGCGCCGCCGTCCTCGACGGCCCGCGCATCCTCAGCAACGTGATCTCCTCGCAGGCAGCCGCGCACGAGGGCTTCGGCGGCGTGGTGCCGGAGGTGGCGGCCCGCCACCACCTCGAGCTGACCGCGCCGGTGGTCGAGGCGGCGCTGGGGGAGGCGGGGGTGACGCTCGACGAGATCGACGCCGTCGCCGCCACCGCCGGGCCGGGGCTGATCGGCGCGCTCCTGGTCGGGATCAGCACCGCCAAGGCGATCGCCGCCGCCCGCCGCCTGCCGCTGATCCCGGTCGACCACCTGCAGGGGCACGTCGCCGCCAACTTCCTCGAGCCCGACCCGATCGAGCCGCCCTTCCTCTGCCTGATCGCCAGCGGCGGCCACACGCTGCTGGCCGGGGTGCGCGACCACGAGGGCTACGAGCTGCTCGGCCAGACCCTCGACGACGCCGCCGGCGAGGCGTTCGACAAGTCGGCGCGCCTGCTCGGGCTCGGCTACCCCGGCGGCCCGGCGGTCCAGCGCGAGGCCGAGGGAGGGGACCCCGAAGCCTTCGAGATGCCGGTGGCGATGTCCCGCAATCCCGGCCTCGACTTCAGCTTCAGCGGCCTCAAGACCGCGGTCCTCTACCGCTGCCGCGAGCTCGGTCCGGAGGGGGTCGAGGAACGCCGCGCCGATCTCGCCGCCTCCTTCCAGGCGGCGGTGGTCGAGCAGCTGAC
>JALYWY010000346.1 GCA_030852475.1 Actinomycetota bacterium
GGGATGTACCGCGGCGCGACCACCAGCGGGAAGCGGAACGTCGCCGCCGCGTCCTCCCACGCCAGGGGGCCGGCGAGCTGAAGCTCCACGCTGACGCGCTCCCCGGGCAGGATGTTGCCGACCCGCATGGTGAAGACGTCGGGGCGGTCCTCTTCGGCGATCGCGGCCCGCCGGCCGGAGGCCGTCTCCACCGCCGCCAGCACCGCCCCCGTCCCCGGCACCTCGCCGCCCGGGAACGGCATCGTCGGGTCGCGGCTGGTGGCGACGAGGGCGGCGCCGCGGTCGAGCGCGCGCTTCGCGGTCAGCAGCTCGGCGTAGTCGAAGTCGCGGTGGCCGGAGACGACGACCACGTCCGCTTCCCGCGCCTCCTCGCCCTCGAGCACCCGGGCGCCGCTCGCGGCGACCATCTCCTTCAGTGCCGGGGCGCCGATCACGAAGGCGCCGCCGCCGCCGGCCGCATCGCCGGCGAGCCGCGCCGCGACGATCCCGGCGGTGACGATCTGCTCGGCGCCGACCTCGACGCCCAGCTCCCGCAGCCGCTCGGCGTAGGCCTCCGGCAGCCGCCCGGGATTGTTGGTGACGAAGACGATCCGCTTGCCGGAATCGAGCAGCGCTTGCAGCGCCTGCGGCGACCCCGGCACCGGCTCGCGGCCAATCCAGACGACCCCGTCGAGGTCGATCAGGAGTCCGTCGAAGCGATCGGCGAGGGGCACGACCGCAGGCTATTGGCCATCGCGATACCTTGCGGAACCGTGAGCGCCAACGGACAGGTCGTCGTCGCCACCGACCTCCACCGCCGCTTCGGCGAGGGCGACACCGCCGTCGACGCCCTCGCCGGCGTCAGCACCGGCTTCGAGCGCGACCGCTTCACCGCGATCATGGGCCCCTCCGGCTCGGGCAAGTCGACGCTGATGCACATCCTCGCCGGCCTCGACAAGCCGACCTCGGGCAAGGTCGAGCTCGACGGCGTCGACATCACCGGCCTCGACGACGGCGAGCTGACCGAGCTGCGCCGCGACAAGCTCGGCTTCGTCTTCCAGTTCTTCAACCTGCTGCCGGTCCTGACCGCGGAGGAAAACCTCGTCCTGCCGCTCTCGATCGCCGGCCGCAAGCCCGACAAGGCCTGGGTCGACCAGCTGGTCCGCACGGTCGGCCTCGAGGACCGGCGCACGCACCGCCCGGCCGAGCTCTCCGGCGGCCAGCAGCAGCGGGTCGCGGTGGCCCGGGCGCTGGTCAGCAAACCGGCGGTGGTCTTCGCCGACGAGCCGACCGGCAACCTCGACTCGAAGGCCAGCGCCGACGTGCTGCGGCTGCTGCGCCAGGCGGTCGACGAGTTCGGCCAGACGGTGGTGATGGTCACCCACGACCCGGTCGCCGCCGCTCACGCCGACCGCCTGATCACGCTCAAGGACGGGCAGATCGTCGGCGACGCCGCCCCCGGCTCGGCGGAAGAAGTGATCGAGCTGCAGAAGCGGTTTGACTAGCCTCGGCCTGAAGAGCCTCTGGGCGCGCAAGGTCCGGGCGGCGCTGACGACCTTCGCCGTCTTCCTCGGCGTCGCCTTCGTCGCCGGCTCCTTCGTCCTCACCGACACGATCTTCGCCGCCTTCGACGAAATCTTCGAGGAGTCGCTGAAGGGGACCAGCGTCGTCGTCACCGCCGAGAACCCGGTCGAACAGGAAAACGGTGAAACCCCGACCTTCAGCGCCTCGCTGCTGCCGAAAGTGGAGGGGACGCCGGGGGTGAGGGAAGCAGCGGGGGCGATCTTCAGCCTCGGCGCCTTCTTCGACGCCGAGAACGAGAAGATCGGCAACAAATTCGGGCCGAAGTTCATCTCCTCGGTCCTGCCCGAGGAACTTGAGTCGCTCACCTACGTCGAGGGGCACGTCCCCCGCGGCCCGAAGGAAGCGTCGCTCGAAAAGGCGACCGCGGAAGAGAGCGGCCTCGAACTCGGCGACACGATCAAGCTGATCTCGCAGGGCCGCCTCGAAAGCTTCCGCCTGGTCGGGCTGACGCAGCTGGGGAGCGCCTCCTTCGGCGCCGCCAGCATCGCCCAGGTCACCCTCCCGGTCGCCCAGCGCCTGACCGACAAGCGGGGCCGCCTCGACCAGATCTCGGTCGCGGCCGACGAGGGCGTCTCGGCCGAGACCCTGAAACGGCGGATCGCCGAGCGGATGCCGCCGGGGGTGCGGGTCGAGACCGCGCAGGAAAGCGCCGACCGCAACTCCGAAGAAATCCGCGAAGACCTCGGCTTCCTGCAGACCTTCCTCCTCGTCTTCGGCTTCATCGCCGTCTTCGTCGGCTCCTTACTGATCTTCAACACGTTCTCGATCACGGTCGCCCAGCGGATCAGCGAATTCGGGATGCTGCGCACGCTCGGCGCCAACCGGCGTCAGATCCTCACCACGGTGATGGCCGAGTCGGTGGCGATCGGCCTGCTCGGGGCGGTGCTGGGG
>JALYWY010000366.1 GCA_030852475.1 Actinomycetota bacterium
TCCTCGCGGTCGGCTGACCCGCCTGCGGCCGCCGGCAGCGGTAGGCACACGCTTCCCCGCCACACGCTGGGCGAGGTGATCGCAGCGCTCGGTCCGGCGCCGTTCAACGCCTGCCCCACCTCCCGGGTCGAGGGCCTGCGCGAGCCCGGGTTCGCGGTGGCTGGGCACGCGGCCTGAGTCGGGCCGATTTGTCAAAGAGTTGCCCGAGGGCGAATCTCGGGCGTGTGTCTATGCGACGGGCCGGCCCGGGCTCGGCTCGGACACCGCCAGCAGCCGCTCAGGTCCTGACACGCCGAGCTTTTTCAGGGTCTCGGCGAGCCCCGGGCCGATCCGGGTGCGCTGAACAATGGTCCGCGCCTCGGTGCGGTAGCCGACCGCCTTGAGGGCCGCAAGCTCATGGGCGAGGCGCGCCCAGGGCAGGCCGGTGCGCAGCTCGGCGGCGCGCTGGAGCTGCAGGGCCGGGACGCAGAGCTTGACGTGCGCCACGATCCGCCGCGGCGACCAGCGGTAGACGGGGCGGATCGCGAGCCCGGTGGTCTTCATCCGCCGGAAACAGGCCTCGATGATCCAGGCGCCTTTGTAGCCCAGCGCCGCGTCCTCGGCCGTGAGGCCGTCGTCGTTGGTGGTGACGACGAACTTCCCGTCGAGGCGCTCCGCCGCCTTGACCTTGGCCGGGTCGAGCCGGGGCCGGCCGCTGGTGTCGGTGCTCAGGTAGCGGGCGAAGCGCCGCGAGGCGAGGGGGTGACAGGCGGCCCTGGGATGCTCGGCATCGCGGTCGGCCAGCAGCCGGAGCTCGGCCGCGAGTGCCTCGAGGACCAGGGCCCGGTGCCGGCGCCGGTGCTCCGCCTCCTCGGGGTTGAGGCAGACCACGTAGCGCCGGCGCCGCTCGCCGGTACCGACCCAGACCTCCTTGACCTGAAGGTTGTCGGCGACCTCGCGGTAGCGGCCGGGCCGGGCCAGCACCTCGGCCTCGACCTCCTTGAGCCGGCGCATCGGCACGGCGAGGAGATAACGGCCGAGGCCGCGGGCGAGCTCGCCGAGATCGTCGGCCGAGTATACAGCCCGGCATCGCCGACCAGTACGCAGCGCCCGAGCCGCCAAGCGCGCAGGTCATCCTTGATCCGGGCCACGGTGGCGACGTCCGCGGTGTCGCCCGGCAGGACCCAGGAGCGCACCGGCATGCCGTCACGGGTGACCGCCAGGGCGATCACCACCTGCGGCGCCCCCTCGGGGCCGTCCTTGGCGTGACCGCGCCGCCGCCGCCCCGGCCCGCCGTCCGCCCCATCGTCCTCCTCGTCGACGGCGAACCAGGCGGCGGTCGTGTCGTAGAAGATCAGATCGACATCGAGCTTGAACAGGTCGGCGGTCCGCAGGAACACCTCCCGCTCGATCCCCTCGGCCTGCCCGGCCAGCACATCGAGCGCGCGATAGAGCTGATCGACCTTGAGCCCCCGCGCTTCGGGCAGCCAGGCGACATCGGGCAGCCAGCGCTCGGCGCAGGCGAGCTTCGACGTGGGGTCGTCCAACCGGTTCGCCGCCATGGCGAACAAGGCCGCCTCGTGGGGCGCGCTCAGCCCGGCCGCGTCGAGCTGCCGGCGGATCGCCGGACCGATCCCGAGCGCCTCCCGCAGGGCCCGCGCCGCCACCACCACACCCAGCTCGAACACCCGCTCGATCTCGATCTCCGGCAGCCCCCGTGCGGCCGCGCGGTCCGGCTCTTCGGCGCCGAGCACGCGGCTGATGCTCCTCACCAAGCGGTTCAGCGCTTCGCGGTCGAGCTGGTCGGCGCGGCCGAAGCTGTGGACGACGCGCGCCTCGGCGCGTTGGGTCGCGGCGTTCCAGACGTTCTCGGCGAGCCCGTAGTAGGCGACCGTCGAGCCGTCCCGGTTGCGCCGCCGGGTGAGCCGCAGGTACAGGCCCATGTGGATGCGCGCGTAGCCGCGCATTGTCAAGGGCTACCCGCCCCAGTCGTGTGTCTAGGTTTTGCCGCCCTTCAGGCTCATGGCGCGCGCCCATGCCGCGTCAAATCAGGCACTTGGCCCGTCCGTGCGGGCTCGGCCGAGGTGCCGGGCATGAC
>JALYWY010000378.1 GCA_030852475.1 Actinomycetota bacterium
TCACCTCCGTCGACAAGGCCAACGTGCTCGAGACCTCGCGGCTCTGGCGCGAGGTGGTCGGCAACGTCGCCGCCGACTACGAGGACGTCGAGCTCGAACACCTGCTGGTCGACAACGCCGCGATGCAACTGGTCTCGCGCCCGGCCGACTTCGACGTCGTCCTCGCCGAGAACCTCTTCGGCGACATCCTCAGCGACGAGGCGGCGATGCTGACCGGCTCGCTGGGGATGCTGCCCTCCGCCAGCCTCGGCGCCGAGGGCGCGCCCGGCCTCTTCGAGCCCGTTCACGGCTCCGCCCCCGACATCGCCGGCCAGGGGATCGCCAACCCGCTCGCGACGTTCCTCTCGGTGGCGATGATGCTGCGCCACGGCCTCGGCCGCGGCGACGACGCCGCCCGCATCGAGGCCGCCGTCGACGCCGTGCTCGAGCGCGGCCTCCGCACCCCCGATCTCGCCTCCGGCACGGTCGTCCAGCCGCCGACGGGCGAAGACCCGGTGCCACACACCGAAGTGGGGACGAAGGAGATGACCGCGGCGGTCCTGGAGGAGCTCTCCTAGAACCGCCGCGGGCGCTGCTCTACGGGGCGGTCACCGCCCACTGCCCGTAGGCGAAGTACTCACCGGCCGCTTCGGCTTTGGCGAGGAGGCCGAAGCCCAGGCGGGTGTTGTTCTCGACCGTCAGCGGCGTCGCCGGGTCGAGGTTTTTGCTTTCGGTCACGTAGACGCAGAGGTTCCCGGCGGTGGCCTGCGGCGTCTGTCCGCCGCCGCCGAGGCCGGCGCAGTTGGCGCTGGTCTCGCCTTTTTTCAGCACCGTCACGGCCGGCGCGTTCAGCAGCGGGAACTGGAAGCTGGCGGCGCTGCGGCTCAGCTCGGCCGCCGCGTCGGCGGTGGAGCCGAGGCTGAACACCCCGCGCAGCGTCTGCCCGGTTTTCAGCGTCGCCACGATCGGACCGAAGTTCTCGCTGAGCTTGTTGGGCGTCACCGAGCCGTTGGCGAGGATCTGGTTGGTGACCGCTCCGGGTGCGAGCTTTGCCGTGGTCACCGCGTCGTTGTCCAGTTTGTTGGTGGTGATGACGCCGTTTTTGATCTTGCTGGCGATCACGGCGCCGTCGCTGATCTTGCTGGTGGAGATGATCCCGTTGCCGAGGTTGCCCGGCAGGACCGCGTTGGCGCCCAGCTTGCCGGCGACGACAGCACGGGGGGCGATCTTGCCGGGCCTGACGGCGTTCCGGCGCAGGTCCGCCGCCGTCACGGCACCGCGCTTGAGCTGCTTCGTGCCGACGCTGTTCTTCGGCAGCCCGGCGGCCACGGCGACGCCGCCGAGGGCGACGAACAGCGCCAGCGTCGCGATCACGTTCGCGTAGTTGAGCTTGGGATGGGGAAATCGCATCTGGTTGGTTCCTCTCGTTGGGTTCCGAGCATCTTTCGCGCCCGCTCCTCTGAAGCCCTTTTTGGAATCGGGCATACTTCTTCACCAACATGGATCCGGTCGATTTGATTTGGAAGAACGGCGAGCTCGTCCCCTGGGAGGACGCGCAAACCCACGTGCTGAGCCACGGGCTGCACTACGGAACCGGCGTCTTCGAGGGGATCCGTTGCTACGAGACCCCGCGGGGGCCGGCGATCTTCCGCCACCTCGACCACCTCGACCGGCTGGAAAAATCGGCCGAGCTCTACTACCTGGAGCTGCCTTACTCAGCCGAGGAGATGCGCCAGGCTACGCACGAGCTGCTGCGTCGCAACGGCCTCAAGAGCGCCTACATCCGGCCGCTCGCCTACCGCGGCTACGGCAGCCTCGGCCTCTACGCCAAAGACGCTCCGGTCGACGTGATCATCGCCGCCTTCCCCTGGGGCGCCTACCTCGGCGAGGAGAGCAAGAACGGCGGCATCCGCGCCAAGGTCTCGAGCTGGCGGCGGATCAGCCCCGGCGGCTCGATCCCGCACGCCAAGGCCTCCGGCTCCTACCTCAACTCGATCCTCGCCAAGACCGAGTCCCACAACGCCGGCTACGACGAGGCGATCCTGCTCGACGAACGCGGCTTCGTCTGCGAGGGCT
>JALYWY010000398.1 GCA_030852475.1 Actinomycetota bacterium
TGCGAGCGGCAAAGGAGAGGCCCTTCTCGGTCTCCGGGTGCCGGGTCGTCACCTTGATCTCGGGGCCCAGCAGGAAACCCGCGAAGGCGCCGATCCCGAACCGCCCGGCGCGCAGAGGTTCCTCTCCGGCGGACCCGTCCGTGACCCGTTCGGCGGCCGTCGGCCGGAACGACGCCCCCGCCTGCAGGTAGGAGTCGATCACGGTCTCCGGGGTCATCCCGATGCCGCGATCGGCGATCCTCAGGATCAACTGGTCCCCCTCGCCCTGCTCGATGGAGACGACGACGTCGGCCTCGAGTTCTTTCATCTCGCCGGGGAGGAGCAGGCGAGCGGAGTGCTTCTCGAAGCTGCGGCGGGCGCGCACCGCGTCTACGGCGTTCTGGATCAGCTCCCGGCCGGCCACTGCGGGGCGGTTCCCGTAGAGGTCGTTGATCACGAGCCGGAAGAGATCGGTGTCGCTTTGCAGGGACGCCCGCCGCGGCACGTAGGGAAGCTGGGCGTGCATGCTCGCCGTGTCGAGGTTGGTGCGGATGCGCTGCTTGGTCAGGCGCAGCGGTGCCAGGTCGGTCTTGGCGTACTTCTCGCTGAGGACCGCCGTGGTGGTGTCCAGCTCCTGCTGCATATCCTCGAACAGGGCCTTCAGGGCGAGGTGGGTCCGCAGCCCGTGTTCCGGCGAGACCCTGATGTGGACGGCAAAGAGGTCGTCGTGCCGTGAGCTGATGCCCAGGATCGCGCGGTGCTGGTCCCATTGCTCGATGCTGCGGGGGCTGAGCGGCGCCTTCAGGCGCAGCAGCAGCGGCGGCGCGCGATCGGCGTCGATCTGGAAGTAATCCGCGATCCGCAGCAACGCCATGCTGTAAGGCAGGAACGCTCCCCCCGGGGTCTCGGTGCCGGGTTCCCAGTAGGCGAGGTACTCCAGCATCCTGCGCAGGGGTTCCTGGTGGGAGCGCGCCACCACGCCGATCGCGTTCGCCAGCCCAGGCATGGTCTTCTTCAGGACTGGAAATCTCTCCGCGCAGGCGCCGGGGAAGCCGTACATGGCGATCTCGTGGCTCAGACGGCCGTGGTGGCGGCGCAGGAACTCGCCGATCAGCAGGCGGTCGCTCTGGACCCATCGTTCGGGTCGCAGCGGATCTTCGTAGGCGACCCGAGGGACCCGGTTTCCAGCTGGCCCCAGCATCAATTCGAGTTGGCTGGTGCCGAAATGCTGGGCCTCGGCCTGGAAGTTCGCCCAGAGGATGGGCCAGGGGAGATCGGGAGAGCGATCTACCTGCTCGACGTCGAACCATTGCAGCGGTGAGTGGGCGGTCTCGCCGCCGACCAGCTGCACGAACCCTTGGTCGTGAATGTGAAGGGCGAGGTCGTGGAAGAGGGCGCCGCAGATCAGGACGCTGGCGTCGGCGGCGCTGAGCATTCCTTCCTCCAGTACCTCATCCGGGATCAGGAGGACGATCGCGTCCAGGACCTGGTTGACGTGCTGCGTTCCGTGGTCGGTATAGGCCGGGAAGAAATTGAGTTCGTTGGCGTCGAGGATCGTCCCCGCTTTCTCGACCACGTCGAGGGTCGCCGCCTCGAGCGCCGACCCTGCCAGGAGGTTTCGCAGCTCGTTGGGGATGGAAAGGAAAGACACCAACGTTCATTTTAGGAATCCTGAAGTATCCAGGAGTTTTCAGCACAGTAGACGCGCAACGAAAAGCGTTGCGCTACCCTTTGAGCATGCCCGTAGCCACCGCCGAGAAGATCACCGCGCTCAGCCATGACCTTGGCTCGCAGCGGCGGCTCGCCGAGCTGCTCGGCGTCAGCCCGGCCCAGGTGACGCGCTGGCGGCGCGGGGGCGGGATCGATCTGCAGAACGCAGAGCGGGTGGATCTGCTGGAGCTGGTGGTGGCGAGTCTGTTGAGGCTTTATCCAGCGGAGGCGGCGGAGCAGTGGCTGTTGGGGGTGAATCCGCACCTGGGGGATCGGCGACCGATCGATCTGGTGCGGGCGGGTAGGGCGCAGGAGCTGCTCGGGGCGCTGGCGGCGGAGCGGGCCGGCGGCTTTGCGTGAGGCTCTGGCGGGCGCTGCCGCTCGATCGCGGGGCTGAAGCGCGGGAGGCGGGGGGCGCTCTCTGGTTCCCGCGGCTGCAGCAGGGCGGGGGGCGGCACGACAACCCCGATCTCTACGGCTGTCTCTATGTGGCAGAGGAGGCGGTCTCGTGCGTGGCCGAGCTGCTCGCTCCGTTCCGGGGGACCGGGAGGCTCTTGCCCTCGATGCTCGTCCGCTACGGCAAGCCGCTGGCGCTGGCGGCGCTGGAGCTGGAGGACGGAGTCACCGTCGTCGACCTCGACGATCCCTCGACGCTGATCGCCACGAGCCTGCGCCCTTCGCAGGTGGCGACGCGCCGCCGCACCGCCACCCAGCGGCAGGCGGCCGCCGTCTACGAATCGCACCCCGAGGCGGTCGCGATCCGCTGGTGGTCGACCCTGGAGTCGAGCTGGATCAACTGGACCCTGTTCGACCGGGTCGAGATGGCGCTCGAGGTGGCCGAGCTCGAAGAGCTGACCCCCGACAGCCCCGTGGTGCACGAAGCGGCCGAGCTGCTCGGTCTCTTCCGTTAGCTCCTCAAGCCCTCTCCTGAACGGGTCGATTGAAGGCATATCGAAAGCTTCTTCGGAGAAGACCGCACCCGCCTCGCCCTGCTGTTGGCGGTATTGGTGGGGCTCGCCGTCGTCTGGCGGACGGACGTCGTCGGCGGCGAGGACCTGGCCGCCGACTGGGCCTGCCCGGTCAACCACGCCCCCACGGTCGTCTCGGTCGAGCCGGCCCAGCTGGCCGACCTCAAGCAGGACCTGAAGCAGGTGATCGCCACTTACGTGTCCTTGGTCCCGGGGGACCGCGGGCTGATTCCCTACGAACAGGGGGTCGTCACCGCCTACGTCGCGTGGAGCGACACGGAACCCGGCAACGCGGGGATCCCCCCGTCGGGGCCCCGGCCTGGTGGCTACGAGATGCGCTGGTGGACGGCCACGCGGGACAACGTGGTCACGGACGCCTTCCTCTTCGCGGACGCCTCGCAGGCGGAGGCGTACCTCGAGTTCGCCACGCACACGGGGTGCAGGCCGAGCGCATCGCGGCAGCCGGCTGACCTCCCGCCGGAAGGGCGCTACCTGGAGTGGAGCAACCCTCTCTCCTATGCCCAGCAGGACGTCTTCCTGCAACGCGGCCGCCGCGTCTACAGGGTCGCGGTCGTCCAGCCCGGCGTGGGCAGCACCGTCTCCGGCTCCACCCGCGCGCGCGGGTTCCGCCTGGTCGGCAGGCTGGCGTGCGGCCTGCCCGACGCAGGCTGCACCGCGGAGCACCTTTCGGGACTGGTCTGAGCGGGTCAGCGGCGAACGAGGAAGCCGTAGATCGCGAAGAAGCTCTTGGCGCCGCCGGGGGTGACGGTGCGGACTTTGAAGACGTGGCGGCCGAGGCCGAGGCGGGGCAGGGTCAGCGGCGATTTGCAGCGGGGAAGGGGGCGGTTGTCGAGCTTGCACTCGAAGGTGCTGCCGGCGACGTTGGAGGCGAAGCCGAAAGTGGGCGTGCGGTCGCGCGTCCGCGGCGGCGGCCAGCGGCGCAACCTGACGACCGGCCTCGGCTCGGACAGGGGCGCGGCC
>JALYWY010000399.1 GCA_030852475.1 Actinomycetota bacterium
GGAGGCGTCAGCGTAGCAAGACCGTTGCTACCTAGCAACACCTAGGACTTCGACTGAAGAATCCGAGCGACTCGGGTGAAGTGGAGGCCGGTCTCCTCGGCGATCTCGCGGGTCGAGAGGCCTGCCGCGCGCGCCTTCTCGAAGGCCGCCTTTCGTGCCTCTCGACGCTGTTCGAGCTTCTCGCTCGTCTGCTCGAAATCGGCCTGCGCACGCCGCGCTGCCTTGCGCGCTTTGGCTTTGGCGTCCTCCGGCATCGCGAAGACCCTATTGCCCGCCGCAAAATGTGACCAGGATGCGACCACGACGCGCCGGAACTGCGCGGAATCGCCCGGACGCCGCCGGAACGCCAATCCACCCTCAAACCGAGAACTTGGCTCTGCACCTGGCAATCCCCAGCACAGAGCGGAACACCGAGGAATGCGCCCGACCGGATTCGAACCGGCGACCTTCGGCTTGAAAGACCGACGCTCTTTGGGCCCCCGAAAGGACCCGTTGACCACTGAGCTACGGGCGCTCGCTAGGAACGATACCCGCGCAAGGGGTTCTGAGCATCCTCGGCGGGCTCGATCCCTTCTAGGGTTGGGGAATGGATCTCGGGCTCGAGGGCAAAGTCGCTCTGGTGATGGGCGCCAGCAGGGGAATCGGGCGGGGGATCGCCGGGGCGCTGGCTCGGGAAGGGGCGCGGGTGGCGATCTCCAGCCGCTCGGCGGTGCGGCTGGCGGAAGCGGAGTCGGAGATCGGGGAGCGGGCGATGTCCTTCGTCGCCGACACGACCGACCTGGAGCGGCTGGCGCGGTTGCCGCTCGAGGTAGCCGAGGAGTTCGGTTCGGTGGACATTTTGGTCACCAATACCGGCGGCCCGCCGCCGGGCGGCGCCCTCGACCACGGCTTCGAGGAATGGGAGGAGGCCTACCGCTCGCTGGTGCTGGCCCCCCGCATCCTCGCCGGCGCCGTCGTCCCCGGCATGCGCGGCGAAGGCTGGGGCCGGATCGTCAACGTCGGCTCCACGACGACGATCGAGGTGAACCCAGCGCTCGGCCTCTCCAACGCCCACCGGATGGCGACGATCGGCTTCCTCAAGACCCTGGCGCGCGAGGTGGCCGGCGACGGGATCACGGTCAACACCGTCGCCACCGGCCGCTTCGCCACCGACCGCATGGCCGAGCTCGGCGGCTCGCTCGAGCAGGTCGAAGCGGCCGCGCGGGAGGAAGTGCCGGCGGGCCGGCTCGGCACGGTCGAGGAGTACGGCGACCTCGTCGCCTTCCTCTGCTCCGAGCGCGCCGCCTACATCACCGGCGCCGTGATCCCGATCGACGGCGGCCTGATGCGCTCGACCGTCTAGCGCGGCCTCTAGGCTGCGCCGACCTTGTCCCGCCTCTGCCACCTCGCCGCCGTCCTCTGCGCGCTCGCCGCCCTCGCCGCCCCGGCACCGGCCGCCGCCGAGGACGAGCTGACCGCGGTCACGGCCAGCGTGCTGGCGACCCCGGAAGCCGTCCTCGCCGACGACGGCCGGCAGCACCTGGCCTACGAGCTGCTGCTCTCCAACCGCGCCTCGACGACGGTCACGATCCGCTCGATCAAGGCGCTGGCGGGGAAGAAGGTCGTCGGCTCGCTCAGCGGCAAAGAGGTCGCGACGATGATGTCGCCGTTCGGCGGCAAACCGGGCAACAAGCTGGGACCCGGCCAGGGCGCCTTCGTGCTGATGGACGTCAGCTTCCCCGGCAAGGCAAAGCTGCCGCGGCGGATCGTCCACCGGCTCTCGATCTCCGAACGGAAACCCAGCCCGGCCAACGCGACCACCTACCTCGCGGCGCCGACCCGGGTCATCCGCACCCCGGCGGTGGTCGTCGCGCCGCCGCTGCGCGGCGACGGCTGGGTCGTCGCCAACGGCTGCTGCGACGCCTTCACTGCCCACCGCGGCACGGTGCTCCCGGTCAACGGCGCCAACCACGTCGCCGAGCGCTTCGCGATCGACTTCGTCCAGATCGGCGCCAACGGCCGCCTCCTCGACGGCCCGCGCGACGCCTTCTCCAGCTACGCCTACTTCGGCGAGCCGATCTACTCGGCGACGAACGGAAAGGTGGTCGGGGTCGTCAACGACATCCCCGAGACGCCCGCCGGCGGCTTCCCGAAAAACCCGACCGCGCAGACCGCCGGCGGCAACCACGTCGTCATCGACATGGGCGGCGGCCGCTACGCCTTCTACGCCCACCTGCAGCCGGGCAGCGCGACGGTCAAAGTGGGCCAGCGGGTTACCGTCGGCCAGGTCCTCGGCCGGCTCGGCAACAGCGGCAACACCGACGCGCCCCACCTCCACTTCCACGTGATGGACTCGCCCTCACCCCTCGCCTCCAACGGCCTGCCCTACCGCTTCACCAGCTTCACCGTCGCCGGGACGATGACCAACGTCGGGCCGTTCACCGAAGACGGCGCGGTCGCCCAGATCGCGCCGGAGCCGCGCGGCCCGCGCAGCGGGATGCTGCCGCTGAACGACCAGGTCATCGGCTTCGGCAGCTGAACGAGTTGACTGATCAGCGGTGTGCCTTTTCCTCGCTATAAGGGGATAAGGCACACCGCTGTGCTCAGTCAGAGCCCGCGCAGGAGCCGCCGCGCCACACCCCGCAGCGTTCGCTTGCCGTACTCGTGGCTGGGGTTGAACTCGGTGAAGATCGCCAGGGCGATGCGTTTGCGGCCGCGCTTCAGCAGCGCCACCTGATGGTCGACGCGGCCGCTGCCGCTCCCCCACCCTCCCTTGAGGAAGAGCTTCCAGCCGCGCGGCGCCGCCCGGCCGACGCCCCAGCGCTGCGACCCCACCACGTGGGAGAGCAGGAAGCGGTCGTAGGCTCGGTGTCGCTTCGGCACGTAGCGCTGCAGCCGGTACATGAACCGCACCTGGTCGCGCGGGCTGGTCAGGCTCAGGCCCCAGACCGGGTGGTAGTCGAAGTCGCGCATCTTCGCCGCCCGCGCCAGGCGGCGGATCCGCCGCACCCCGACCATGTTCCGAACCGTCGTCGCGGTGACGCTGTCGCTCCAGCGGATCATCGGCGCCAGCAGCCGCCGGTCGCGCCGCGAGAGCCCGCTCTCCGCCCGCTTGCGCAGCAGGCTCGCCAGCAGCATCACCTTGAACACGCTCGCCGCCGGCGCCGTGTCCCGCACCCGGTAGCCGCGGAACCGTCCGCGCTGGTCGATCGTCGCGAAGGCGACATCGCCGGCCCGCTTCTTCGCGTACTTCCGTGCCGTGGCGACGTCCGGCTGCCACGGCTTTGCCTCGGCCGCGGCTGGCGCCGGCAGCAACAGCAACGGAGCGAGCAAGACCAAGCGCTTCACGCTCGACCGTCTAGCCGGGGTTCGTCGCCGCGACGAGCCAGACCGAGCCGCGGCCGACGATCGAGCCGTCGGGCCGCTGCCAGTCCGCGTAGTGGGCGGCGAGCGCCTCGGCGATCTCCTCGCGCCGGCTCTCGCCGTGCTCGCCGTTGAGGCGGATCAGCTCCGCCCCCGGCCCGATCGCGAGCAGCGAGTCGACCGCTTCCTCCATGTCCTTGCCCATGAAGTAGTCGAAGTCACGGAGGTGCAGCTCGATCTCCTCGAAGCCGGCCGCTGCGAGGATGCCCTCGAGCGTTTCCGGGTTGCCGAGCGAGAACGGCCCTGGCCCGCAGGTGTCGGCGTCGTACTCCTCCGGGCGCGAGAGGAAGCGTTCGACCACCTGCTCGGTCTCCGCCCAGAACGGGCTCTCGGCTTTGCGGCGCCAGCAGATCTTGCGCAGGCCGCCGCCCGGCTTCAGGGCGCCGCGAATCGCCCGCATCGCCGGCACCGGCGCGGCGAAGAACTGCGTCCCCATCCGCGAGAAGGCGTAGTCGTGCACGGGCTCCCACTCCGCGGTCTGCGCGTCGGCCACCTCGAACTCGACGTTCTCGACGCCGTCTTCCGCGGCCTCGCGGCGGGCGTCCTCGATGAAGCGGGGCGAGGAGTCGGTGCCGAGGGCGAAACCGTCGTCGCCGACCAGCGCGGCCATCCGCTTCGTCGTCTCGCCGAACCCGCAGCCGATATCGATGCAGCGGCCGCCCCGCGGCGGCGGGTAGCGCTCGAAGAGGCTCTCGGTCACTTCGTCGAGGGCACCGACGAACACCTCACGGTTCTGCTTCCAGCGTTCGTAGAGGACGGTGTCCCAGGCCCGCACGGCCTCCTCGTTGGCCGGCGCCACGCCGCCGGCGTGTCCTCCTGAAGTCACCTCAGAGAGGCTACTCGCCAGGGAGCTCACGCATCGCCGGGTAGATGATCACGTCCCGCAGGGTCTTGGCCCCGGTCATGATCATCAGCAGCCGGTCGATCCCCAGCCCGCAGCCACTCGCCGGCGGCATCCCGTATTCGAGCGCCCGCACGAACTCTTCGTCGTTGGGGTGCGGGTCGGCCTCGGCCCCGGTCTCCTGGCGTTCGCGCTGTTTGACGAAGCGCACCCGCTGCTCGACCGGATCGTTCAGGTCGGTCCCGCCGCCGACGATCTCCATCCCGGCGACGATCCCGTCGAAGGCCTCGCAGACGCGCGGGCTCTCCGGGTGCACCTTGACCAGCGGCCAGATGTCGATCGGCAGGTCGATGACGTAGGTCGGCTGGATCAGCTTCGGCTCGACGAACTTGCCCTGCAGGG
>JALYWY010000406.1 GCA_030852475.1 Actinomycetota bacterium
GGATACCCCCTCCAGACACTCAACCTCGAGCCATAGCGAGAGGTGTCTGGAGGGGGTATCCCGTCCCCTCCAAAACCGAAAGCCCCTTAGTTAGTCAGCCTCGGAAGAGGAGGAAGCCGCGCTCTGCTCGGCCACCTCGGCCCGGATCCGCTCCAAGGTCCGCCGGAGGATCCGGGAGACGTGCATCTGCGAGTGGCCGATCCGCTCGGCGATCTGCGACTGGGTCAGGTCCTCGACGAAGCGCAGCTGCAGGACCAGCCGCTCGCGCTCGTCGAGGTGGGGGAGGGCTCCCTCTAGCGCCAGTTTGTCCTCGACCAGCTCGTAGCCCGAATCTTCGTCGCCGACCCACTCCGAGGCCGGCGATTCTTCGGAGTCCTCGCCTCCAACCGGGCGGTCGAGGGAGAGCGGGCGGCGGTTGTGGTTTGCCTCCAGCACCTCGAGGACGTCGGTCGGGTCGACCTCGAGCCGCTCGGCGATCTCACCCACGGAGGGGGACCGCTGCAGCTGGACCGTCAGCTCGGAGATCGCTTTCTCGACTTCGGCCATGCGGTCGTGCAGGCCGCGCGGCACCCGCACCGTCCAGACACGGTCGCGGAAGTGCCGCTTCAGCTCGCCGAGGATCGTCGGCGAGGCAAAGGCGGTAAACGGAGCGCCGCGATCGGGATCGAAGCGGTCGATCGCGTTGACCAGGCCGAGGCTCGCGACCTGGAGCAGGTCGTCGAAGGACTCGCTGGCGCCGCGATAGCGCAGCGCCAGGTTTTTCGCGAACGGCAGGTAGCGACGCACCAGCTCCTCGCGTATCGCGGGGTCGCGGTCTTTGACGAAGCGGGCCCAGAGCGCGCGCTCGCTGGCCAGACCCTCGCCTGGGCCTGGAGTCGACTGGTCGGAGCTTTTACGCGTTTGGTCGCTGTTCACAGGGTCGATCGATTACGTGGCGATACTTAACCAACGTCGCTGCCCTGAGAGCGTCAGTACGAAGCTGTGCAGCGCGACGGCATAACCACCGTCGGGGCAACGATAGCGATCGGCGACCCCGGCCCTTTTGCGGTAGGGCGGGATTGCTCACCGGCGCCGCTCATATCGATGCGAGCAGCGCCGGATCAGACTCGGCGTACGGCTTTAAGAGGCAGTGGACTCGGCTTTGCCCTCGGATGCAGCGGCGCCGTCGCCCTCTGCCGAGGCTGGCGACTTGAAGTGGAGCATGACCACTTTGCACAGCAGGCTCTCCTCGTCGCTCTTGGCCAGGCGTTCGTTGGCTTCGGCCTGGATCTCCAGCAGTCGCTCGAGCGTTCCTTCCAGCAGCTCCGAGGCATCCTTCCACCCCTTCTTGTCGACGACCATCGGCGTCCGGCTGAGGTGACGGTCCTCGAGCTCGTCGAAGGTTTCCTTGTCGAGGGCCTCCTCGATGTCGTCGAAGGCGGATTTCAGCATCGCGCCCGACAGGCCGGGACGGAGGCTTTCAGGCAGGTTCGACCATTCGCTGTCGGTGAGGAACTGACGACGAGTCGCCCGATAGAAGTGCTCGGTGGCGCCTCGCCGCTGCTTCGTGTCGACCAGCTCGATGCAGTCGTATTTCTCCAGCACGCGGACGTGGTAGGCGACGAGGTTGAGGCTCTGGTCGAGCTCTTGGGCGAGCATGTTAGGGCTCGCCACCTTCTCGTTCAAAATGATCAGGATCTGGACACGCAGGGGATGGGCGAAGGCTTTGGCGACTATCTGTTCTACGCCGTCCTTCTTTTTCTTCGTCTTCGGCAAGGCCATTTTCCTTAGGTCGGATGCAGGGGTGTTGGCCGATAAGAAGACTTTACATCCTGTCAATCAGGATTTTCACAACGCTTCCGCTTTTTCCGATTATTGACGAGGTTTACTGCCCTTAACTTGATTGCTGGAATGATTTAGAGTAATAATCACTCAATCGTTTTAGAGCAGTTGCCGTGGAAGGCGACGCAAGCAATCGAGGGAGAGGGGGGTGACGATGCAGATCGCAATGGGAGAGCGCACTATGCCTACGGCTCTGAGCAAGGGCGCCTAGCGAGCTGGGCACGGTGGTCGCGGCTTGAGAGGCTTGAGGGGTGACTGCATGGAAACTGCCTCTCGTCGTCGCCGCGATCGCCGTTCCGATCGCCGTTGCCTTCCTTGCCGGCGGCCCGGCCATAGGGGTCGCGATGGGGGCTCTTGTGGCGGTGGCGATCGTCGTCTTCGCGGTTCGGCAGCGCCCCCGTGAGCCGATTGGGCCCGCCGGGGCCGATTCATCTGCCCGGCGGGTACTGGTTGTGGTCGCGGATTCCCTCGAGGATCCTGCGGCGGTCGATCGGATCGTCAGCGCGATCGGGCGGGACAGGGAGACGACCGTGATGGTTCTGGCGCCCGCTCGGATCGGCTTCCTCGATCGTTGGGCCTCGGACGTCGAGGCGGCGCGGCGCGACGCGCAGCAACGGCTGGTGATCAGCGTCGCCTCGCTGGCGGCCGCTGGGATCAAGGCGGAGGCGCGGGTGGGGGACGAGGACTTCGTCCAGGCGGTCGAAGACCGGCTCGGCAGTTTCCCCGCCTCAGAGGTGATCCTCGTCAGCGCTGACGGGGAGGAGAACAAAGCCGCGGCCGCAGCCGCCGAGGAGCTGCGGTCACGGCTTCGAGCCAGCTTCCGCTGGATCGTTATCGGTCCAGCAGCTCGTTGAATCGCAGCGCCGCCCGCGTCGGCGCCACGAATTCGGTGCCTTGGTGCAGGAGCCCGACGGCGGCGAGTTCGCGCACCGCCCGCTCCACCGCATCCCGCTCGGCAAAGCTGCTGTCGCTGCAGAGTTCGCGTCGTAG
Organism: Actinomycetota bacterium; assembly: GCA_030852475.1. Classification (GTDB taxonomy): domain Bacteria; phylum Actinomycetota; class Thermoleophilia; order Solirubrobacterales; family 70-9; genus VAYN01. The sequence goes on from JALYWY010000406.1 coordinate 2,812, forward strand.
CTCCGCGAGCGTCAGTCGCGTCGGGTGCAGGTCGAGCAACTGCCGCAGTACGACTGACTCGACGTCCTCGTCTTCGGCCCAGGTGGTCTGGCCGCCAATGCCTTCTTTCATCATCCCTCCCGTCTTCAGGTAGAAGCAGCACCACAGCTCCCTTCAGCGCCGTCCCCCTCGTCTTCCCCCAAGCCGAGGACCTGCCGCGCCCAAGGCGCATCCACCGTGCTGCGGTAGTAATGCTGCACCGAGCCGCGGACGGGTTCTGTCTTCACCAAGGTCACGACCCCGCGCTCGGCCAAAACCCGTACGTGGTAGCTGACGTTGCTCAGCGGCCGCTGCAGCGTGTCCGACAGCTCCCGAGGGCTGATCGCTCTGCCGTCCGCCATCACCCGCAGGATGCGACGGCGCAACGGGTGGCGGAGAGCGCCAAGGAGGTCGTTGTCTTCGGGGCGGCCGGTCGGTGTCATCGCCGCCGGCCACTATAGGGAAAAGGAAGGTTTCTGTCTGTAGGCTTTTTGTCTAAGCACAGAAGTCGGCCGCCGCCCTCAGCCGTCCTCCCGCACCCCGCCCATCTCCGTGAAGACCGCCGTGACCCCGCCGTCTTCGCGCTTCTCGTCCGCGATGACGTGGGAGACGGCGTTGATCAGGGCCAGGTGGGTGAAGGCCTGCGGGTAGTTCCCCAGGTGCTGGCCCGATTCGGCGTCCAGCTCCTCGGCGAAGAGGTCGAGCCAGCCGGCCGCCTCGAGCAGCCGTTCGCAGAGCTCGCGCGCCCGCTGCCGCTCTCCGATCTCGGAGAGGGCGGAGACGAGCCAGAAGGAGCAGATCAGGAAGGTTCCCTCCTTGCCCGTGAGCCCGTCGTCGGTCTCGTCGACCTTGTAGCGGCAGACGAGCCCGTTCTCGGTCAGGTCTTCGGCGATCGCGTTGACGGTGTCGCGCACTCGCGGGTCATCGGGCGGGAGGAAGCGGAAGAGGGGGATCAGCAGCAACGAGGCGTCGAGGGCGTCGGTCTCGTAGTGCTGGCGGAAGATTCCGTCGCGAACCCCGCGCTCGAGGATCTCGGCTTTGAACTCATCCGCTTTCTCCTCCCACTCGTCGGCGATCTCGTCAAAGCCGCCGGCGCGGGCGAGGCGGGCGCCGCGGTCGGCTGCCACCCAGATCATCAGCTTCGAGCAGACGTAGTGCTGCGGCTCGCCGCGCGACTCCCAGATTCCCTGATCCGGGTGCGGCCAGGCGTCGATTGCCGCTTCCACCTGGTAGCGGATCAGCTCCCGGTCGGTTTGCGTTCCCCTGCCACGGAGTGCCTTTTCGTGGATGTAGAGGGAGTCGAGCAGCGCTCCCCAGACGTCGTTCTGGCGCTGGTCATAAGCACCGTTGCCGATCCGCACCGGCCTCGCGCCGCCGTAGCCTTCGAGGTGATCGAGCGTCTTCTCCTCCAGGTCCCGCTCGTGCCCGACCCCGTACATGATCTGGAGGTCGGGCCGGTCCTTGCAGACCTGGACGATGAAGCGCATGAAGTCGCGCGCCTCCTGGTCGAAGCCGAGCGTGTGCAGGGCCCAGAGGCTGAAGGTCGAGTCGCGGATCCAGCTGAAGCGGTAGTCCCAGTTGCGTTCGCCGCCCGGCGTCTCCGGCAGCGAGGTGGTCGGAGCGGCGACGATCGCCCCCGTCGGGGTGTAGGTGAGGCCCTTGAGGACGAGGGCCGAGCGCTGCAGGTGGATCCGCCAGGGGTGGTCGGGGAAGTTGCCGTCGCGCAGCCATTCGCGCCAGAACTCTTCGGTCGAGTCGATCCGCTCCAGGGCCTCGGGGGCGCTGCGGGGACCGCCGAGGTCCTCGTTGCCCCAGGTGATCGCGCAGAAGGCGGTTTCGTCTTCGCGCAGGAGGACCTTCCCACGGGCGGCTCCCCCGTCGAGCTCGAGCTGCATGTCGCTGGTCAAGAGCAGCTCGGTTCCATCGGCGGCAGTGGCGACCGCTTCGCCGAGCTCGCCTCCGCTCCACCTGGCCTCTTCCAGGCCGTAGCCGAAGCGCGGCAGGCACTCCATCTCCATCTCGACCTCGCCGTCGATGCAGGCGATCGTCCGCAGCAGCGAGCGATCCGACTCGTGGGCGGTCTCGGGACGGCCCTGCTGGCGCGCCTCGTCCCCGTCGGCGGGCACCCAGTCGGCGATCGTCAGCGCGTCCTTGACCACGACCCAGCCGCTGTCGGTCACCCAGGTCGTCTCGATCACCAGGGTCCCGGGCGAGTAGCGGCGGCTGATCGGGACGATCACGCCTCTGGGGCGCAGGAGCATGTGGCCCGCGTCGCGGTCGAGCAGCGCCGCGAAGGCGCTGGGCGAGTCGAAGCGCGGGAAGCAGAGCCACTCGACGGCGCCGCCGAAGGAGACTAGGGCGGAGGTATGGCAGTCGGAGAGGAAGCCGTAGCTCCCGATCGGGGGAAAGCGGTGGTTCTTGGAGCTCACGGGCGTTGCCAAGCTAGCAGCGGGCTACGCTGAATCCGATGAACTCGTTGTTCGCCCACGTGGAGGCGGTCTTCGCCCCGTTGGAGCTCTTGCCGCTTACGGTCATCGCGTTCCTCTACGCGAAGCGCTCGCTGACGCTGGCGCAGAAGGGCCGGCCGGTGCCGCTCTGGCGCCAGCTCTGTTTCGCCAGTGGACTGCTGACCATCCTCGTCGCCCAGGTCTCGCCGATCGCCCACCTCGGCGAGGAGCTGGTGATCGCGCACATGGTCGAGCACCTCCTGCTGGGCGACATAGCGACGCTGCTGCTGGTCCTCGGGCTGACCGGCCCGCTGCTGCAGCCGATCCTCGCGATCCGCTTCTTCGACCGGCTGCGGATCCTCGCCCATCCCCTTGTCGCCCTCCCGCTCTGGGTCCTCAACTTCTACCTCTGGCACATCCCCGCCCTCTACGACGCGGCCTACGGCGGGGCGCCGGTGCACGCGCTGGAGCACATGTGCTTCATCTTCTTCGGCTGCCTGATGTGGATGCCGGCCTTCGGCCCGCTGCCGAAGCCCACCTGGTTCACCTCGGCCTGGAAGGTCGGCTACGTGATCGCGGTTCGCTTCGCCGGGGCGATCCTCGGCAACGTGCTGATGTGGTCGGGCAGCGTTCTCTACCCCGTTTACGCCGAAGGCGAGCGCTACTGGAACATCTCCCCGATCGCCGACCAGAGCACCGCCGGCGTGGTGATGATGGTCGAGGGGACCTTCCTCGGCCTCGGGGTCCTGGCCTGGGTCTTCTTCGAGGTGGCGCGGGAAGGAATCGAGAAGCAGCGGCTGCTCGACCTGGCGCTGGAGCGGGGGGTCGAGCTCGACGAGGCGCGGGCGCAGCGCGCGGTGGCGGCGGGGCAGGCGGAGCGTCTCGAGCGGCAGCTGATCGCGGCGGGGGGTGAGGGCGGCGAGCGTCAGGGCTGAGCGAACCCTGCTGGCGGTGTTGGTCTTCGTCGTCGGCGCCTCCAGCCTCGGGGTGGAGATCGCCGCCGCTCGCCTGCTCGCGCCTTATTTCGGGTCTTCGACGATCGTCTGGGCGAACACGATCGGGGTCGTCCTCGTCGCCCTCTCGATCGGCTACTGGTTCGGCGGTCGCTACGCAGACCGCCATCCGCATCTGCGGCCTCTCTGCCTGGTCGTCCTCGTCGCCGCCCTGCTGATCGCCGCGGTCCCTTTCGCCGCGAGGCCCTTCCTCGGCTTCTCCGTCGATGCCTTCGACACCGTCTCCGTCGGCGGTTTCGCCGGCTCTCTTTTCGGAGTCCTGGTCCTGGTCGCGGTGCCGGTGACGCTGCTCGGGGCGGCGGCGCCCTGGGTGGTGCGGCTGGCGGTGGGGGAGGTGGGGAGCTCGGGCGAGGTGGTGGGGCGCCTCTACGCGATCTCCACCGCCGGCTCGTTGATGGGGACGATGCTCTCGGCTCTGGTCCTGATCCCGCTGCTCGGGACCCAGCGGACCTTCCTCGTCTTCGCCCTGGCCCTGGCGCTGGTGGCCGCGGTGGGGGTGGGGACGCGAGCGGTCGCCGTGCCGGTCGTGGTGCTGGCGGTGATGGCGGTCCCGGTGGGCACGATCAAGGGGGACGCCGACGGCCGGGTCCTCTACGAGGCGGAGACGACGCACCAGTACGCGCGGGTGATCGAACGCGAGGACGGGACCCGCGTCCTCGAGCTGAACGAGGGCCAGGCGGTCCACTCGATGTATGTCCCCGGGTCTTACCTCACCGGCGACTACTGGGACGGCCACCTGGTGCTGCAGGCGGCGGCCCGCCCGCAGCCTCCGCGCCGGATCGCGATCCTCGGCAACGCCGGTGGCACCGTCGCCCGTTCCTTCGGTCACTTCTTTCCGGCAACGGCGGTCGACGCGGTTGAGATCGACCCCGAGCTGACCGAGCTGGGGCGCCGCTACCTCGACCTCCGCAACCCGCGGATGCAGACCTTCGCCGAGGACGCCCGACCCTGGCTGGAGCGTTCGGAGGGCGGCTACGACGTGATCATGGTCGACGCCTACCGCCAGCCCTACATCCCCTTCTACCTGGCCACCCGCGAGTTCTTCGAGCTGGTGCGAGAGCGGCTGGCGCCGGGAGGCCTGGTGATCGTCAACGTCGGCCACCCGGAGGGCGGCCAGGAGCTCGAGCGCGTGCTGGGGCGGACGATGGCGGCGGCCTTCCCGCGGGTCCTGCGCTACCCGATCGAGGAGACCAACACGCTGCTGATGGCCGGCGAGGGCGCCTTCTCGGCCGCCCGCCTGAGGGCGAGCCTCGGGGCGCTGCCGGCGCCGCTACGGCCGGAGGCGCGGCGGGCGGCGGCGGCCCTGGAGCCCCGGTTGCCCGGGGGCGAGGTGTGGACGGACGACCACGCCCCGGTCGAGTGGCTCGTCGACGAGTCCCTGCTGGAATACGCGAATGAGTGATCTCGGCGAGCGGCTACGGGCCTGGCTGGTGACGGGGCCGATCGGCCGGGGGCTCGCCTTCGCGATCGATTTCGCGCTGGCCCTGCGAACGATGCTGGCCCAACGTCGCTAGGGTCAGATGTCCATGGAGACCACCCTTAAAGAGCTGCCCAATTCACGGGTCGAGGTCGAGGCGGAGGTTCCCGCCGCCGACGTCGACAAAGCCACTTCCCGCGCCGCCCGTGCGATGGCGAAAGAGATGCGGATGCCCGGCTTTCGGGCCGGCAAAGCGCCCCCCTCGCTGGTGATCCAGCGGCTCGGCTTCGGCTCTGTTCTGCAGGAGGCGATTCGCGAGGCGCTGCCGGAGTGGTACGAACGAGCGCTGTTCGACGCCAACGTGAGCCCGATCGGGGATCCCGACATCGAGATGGTCTCGGCGCCCGAGAACGAAGGGGAGCCGCTCAAGTTCAAATTCGAGGTCGGGGTGCGGCCGGCGGCGAAGCTCGGCACCTACAAAGGCCTCGAGGTGGGCAAAGAGGACCAGGAGGTCCCCGACGAAATCGTCGATACCGAGGTGGACCGGATCCGCGAGGGCTTCGCCCGGCTGGAGCAGGTCGACCGCGCGGCCGCCGAAGGCGACTCGCTGCTTATCGATTTCGAGGGCTTCGTCGACGGTTCCGCCTTCCAGGGCGGCGCCGCCGAGGATTACCTGCTGGCGCTCGGCTCCGGACAGCTGATCGAGGGGTTCGAGGAGCAGCTCGTCGGCTCCAAGGCGGGTGACGAGCGCGAGGTGAAGGTGACCTTTCCCGAGGACTACCAGGCGGAGCACCTGGCCGGGGAAGAGGCTGTCTTCAAAGTCAAGGTCAAAGAGGTGCGGGAGAAAATCCTCCCCGAGCTCGACGACGACTTCGCCTCCGAGGCTTCCGAGTTCGACACGCTGGAGGAGTTACGCGGCGACATCCGCGAGAAAGTCGGGGCGGCCCTCGGCAGTCGTGCCGAGGAAGACTTCCGGGTGGCGGCGATCGACGCCGCGGTGGACGAGGCCAGCGTCGACGTGCCTGAGGAGCTGGCGACGGCGCGGGCGACCGAACGCTGGGAGCGGATGGAACGACAGCTCGCGCAGCGGGGCATGGATCCCAACGCCTTCCTGCAGATGCAGGGCAAAACCCGCGACGAGCTGATCGAGGAGACGAAACCGGACGCGGAAAAAGAGCTGAAGCGCGAGGCGGTGGTGACCGCGATCGCCGAGGCCGAGGGGATCGAGGTCTCCGAGGAGGAGATGGTGGAGGCGCTCGAGCACAGCGCCGAACACGAACGCACGACTCCCGAGAAGCTGCTCGAGCGACTGCGCCAGAACGGCCGCGACGCGATGGTCCGCGAAGACCTGCGGGCGCGGAAGGCGATCGAGCTGGTGGCCGACTCGGCCAAACCGATCCCCAAGGTCGAGGCCGACGAGCGCAGGGAGAAAGCCGAGGCGAGGGAGAAGCTCTTGGCGCCGGAAGAAGGAAAAGCCAAAGCCGGCGAGCTCTGGACCCCCGGTAGCGACTGACTCGGCGGACCCGCCGGACGGCTTCTATAGAGTGCGATCGATGAGTCCTTTGGTCCCAATGGTGGTCGAGCAGACGGCGCGCGGAGAGCGTGCGTTCGACATCTACTCGCGCCTGCTCGGCGAGCGGATCGTCTTCCTCGGCACGCCGGTGACGGAGGACATCGCCAACCTGATCGTGGCCCAGCTCCTGCACCTGGAGTCCGAGGACCCCGACAAGGACGTCAGCCTCTACATCAACTCGCCCGGCGGCTCCGTCTACGCCGGCCTGGCGATCTACGACACGATGCAGTTCATCAAGCCCGACGTGCAGACGATCTGCGTCGGCGTCGCGATGAGCATGGGGGCGCTGCTGCTCTCCGGCGGAGCGGCCGGCAAGCGGATGGCGCTGCCGAACTCGAAGATCCTCATCCACCAGGTCTCGGCCGGCTT
>JALYWY010000019.1 GCA_030852475.1 Actinomycetota bacterium
TGGATGAACTCGATCTTGTTTTTCTTCCACAGCCCTTCGACGCCGCCGGAGAGCTGGGCCGAGACGTCCTCGCGGCGCTTGTGCAGCGCCTCCCAGTCGAGGGAGACGTCGTTGCCGACGACGCCGAGGTGGGCGCTCTCCCGTGCCTCGTGGAAGATCTCGGCGGTGCGGAGCACCGTCTTCGCCGGGATGCAGGCGTAGTTGAGGCAGCGCCCGCCGGCTTTGTCGCGCTCGACGACAGCGGTCTTCTGGCCCAGCTGCGCGGCGCGGATCGCGGCGACGTAGCCGCCGGGGCCCCCGCCGATGACTATCTGGTCGAAGGAGTCGGCCATGCGTGCTGAGCCTATAGAAGGTGCGGGGCGGGCATCCTCGCCTTGCTACCCCTTCTTGCGCCCGGGCACGCGGCCGGCGAGGCTGGAGAGCGGGCTGACCGCGCCCTGCAGCGTGTCGACGCTCGAGTTGAGCCCGTCGATGCCGGTGAGGATCCGCTCCATCAGCTCGCTGAGCTGGTCGATTCCCTTGTCGAGCCGGTCGATGCCGCCTTCCAGCCGGTCCAGGATCTCCGGCAGCTCGCCGACCCGCTCGATGTCCTGCCGCATCGCCGGCAGCGCGCTGGTGTCGGCGGCGACCCGGTCGAGCGCCTCGGCGACCCGCTCCAGCGCCGCCGTGTGCTCCTTCATCGCCCGCGTGTTCTCGGCGATCTCCGGCAGCCTGCGCAGCGCCGCGACCGCGTCGGCTGGCAGCGCGGTGAGGCCGCCGAAAGAGGGGACCTTGGGGCTCACGCGCCTACTCCCGCGGCAACCGGGTCGGCATCTGGATCCGGGCCATCGCCTTGACCATGAAGAAGAAGAAGGTACCGGCGACGGCGAGCACGGCGAGGGTGCCGATTATCTCGGTGACGCTGGAGGCGCCGACGAGAAGCCCGAAGAAGGCGCTGAAGAGGACGAAGACGAGGACCAGCTGGAAGCCGAGCACGGCCCAGTAGCGGGCGTGCCACATCCCCCAGGCCATCATTCCCATGATCACCGCCGGCGCCACCACCTGCGCCAGCCGCGGCTGCTCGCCGTCGACCTCGACCCCGGCGAGGTAGCTGACCACGACCGAGATCGCGACCAGGGCGGAGACGATCGCGCCGATCGTGACCACGGTCGGCCGCTCGCCCTCGGCCAGCGGCTCCAGCGCTTCGCGCGCCTCCTGGTTGCGCTGCTCGGCGCGGGTGTAGCCGCGGGCCATCCGCTCGCTGCCGCGCTGCTTGCGCTTCGGCCGCTCCTCAGCCACCGGGAGCCACGCCCTTCTCGTTGGCGCCGAACGCCTGCCGCAGCGCCGTCGCCGCGGCTTCGGGATCGGCCGAATCGCGGACCGCCCGCACCACGCAGAGCCGCTCGGCGCCGGCGCGTACGACCTCCTCGGCGTTCGCGGCGTCGATGCCGCCGATCGCGAAGAAGGGGTGGGGGGCGTTCTCGGCGGCGTGGGAGATCAGCTCGAGCCCGACCCCCGGCCGGCCCTCTTTGGTCGGCGTCTCCCAGATCGGGCCGACGCTGATGTAGTCGACGGGTCGCTCGGCGCTGGCGGCGATCTGCTCCTCGGAGTGGGTCGAGAGGCCGACGATCGCGTCCGGCCCCAGCATCGCCCGCGCCTGCTCGGCGCCGACGTCGTCCTGGCCGACGTGGACGCCGTCGGCGTCGCAGATTCGCGCCAGCTCGGGGTCGTCGTTGACGATGAACAGCGCGCTGAAGGTGTCGGCAAGGCGGCGGAAGGTGCCGGCGGCGCGTTCGATCTCCGCCCGCCCCAGCTCCTTCTCGCGCAGCTGGACGATGTCGGCGCCGCCGGTCAGCGCCGCGTGCAGCAGCGCCTCGAGGTCGGTTTGCGGGCGGGCGTCGCAGACGAAGTAGAGGCGGGCGGTCCGCAGGCGCTCGCGGCGCAGAGGACCGTCGCCCTCGGGCAGAGAGAGGCTCATATGACTCGATTATCCCCGGAAGGGTTCTTTGCCGAACGCCGCGGAGGGGTAGCATCGGTAAAGCACGGGAGCCCGCGAGGGCTGAGAGGGTGGCATCGAGGCCACCGACCGTATGGACCTGATCCGGGTAATGCCGGCGGAGGCAACGCAGTGACCGAGAAGCGAAGTTTCGACGTGGTGTTCGTGGGCGGCGGTGTCATCGGCCTCAGCTGCGCCTGGCGCGCGGCGCAGCAGGGCGCGCGCGTAGCCGTGCTGGAGCGCGGCGACCCGGGTGGCGGCGCGACCCGGGTGGCGGCCGGGATGCTGGCGCCGGTCGGCGAGCTGACCTTCGGCGAGCCCGAGCTGCTGGAGCTGACGCTGGCGGCGGCGCGGATGTACCCGGAGTTCGTCGCCGAGCTGGAGGCCCAGACTGGACAAAGCACCGGCTACGAGCGGCTGGGGGCGCTGCACGTGGCCCTCGATCGCGACGAGGCGGCGCAGCTGCGGCGTGTCCACGACCTGCAGCGCTCACTCGACCTCGGGGCCGAGTGGCTCTCGACCCGCCAGTGCCGCGAGCTCGAGCCGGGACTGGCGCCCTCGTTCCACGGTGGCGTCCTGGCGGGCGGCGAGGCCGCAGTCGACCCGCGGGCGTTGACGGCGGTGCTGGTCGCGGCGTGCCAGAAGGAGGGCGTCGAGGTGAGGACCGGCACCGAGGTCGTCGACGG
>JALYWY010000022.1 GCA_030852475.1 Actinomycetota bacterium
GGTATATCCGTCCCAAGGACGAACGCCAGCCAGGTGAGACGACCACGCCCCAGGCCCCGGCCTCGATTGCGGCCGGGGCGAACTCGCCGCCGTCGCGGCGCTCGCCGCGGAGGCCGAAGAAGAGGTCGCCGGGGCAGGTCTGAGTCGAGGCGATCGTCGCCCGCCGCGGCGACCCCGCCTCGCCCTCGGCCACCACCTCGGCGCCGAGGGCGGCGGCGATCTCCCGGGGGGAGAGCTTCACGCCGGGCTGCCCAGCCTGCGGAGCTCTTCGCGGGCGACCTCGCGATCGTCGAAGGGGATCTTGCGGCCGCCGCCGAATTCCTGCCCCTGCTCGTGCCCCTTGCCGGCGATCACCACGGTGTCGCCCGGCCCGGCCCGGCCGAGCGCAAGGGCGATCGCCTCGCGGCGGTCGACGACGATCTCGACATCACCGCCACCCTCCGCGCCGCCGGCCACCTCGGCGACGATCGCCTCCGGATCCTCCGAGCGCGGGTTGTCCGAGGTGATCACGGTCAGGTCGGAGAGCTCGGCCCCGGCCCGTCCCATCTTCGGCCGCTTGTCGCGGTCGCGGTCGCCGCCGGCGCCGAAGACCGAGATCAGCCTGCCGCTCGTCAACCGTCGCGCCGCCCGCAGCACGTTCTCCAGCGAGTCCGGGGTGTGGGCGTAGTCGACCAGGACCATGAAGCCCTGGCCCTCGTCGACCGGCTCGAACCGGCCCGGCACCCGCTCCGCCCGCGCCAGCCCGGCGGCGGCGAAGTCCGAGCCGACCCCGATCGCCTCCGCCGCCGCGAACGCCCCCAGGGCGTTGGCGACGTTGAAGTGGCCCGGCAGGCCCGTCCGCAGCCGCATCCCGCCGACGGAGAAGCTGGCCCCGGAGGCGTCGAACTCGATCTCGCCGGCGCTGTAGTCGGCCTCCGCCCCCTCCGCCGAGAAGGTGATGCACTCGAATTCCTCGGCGAGCCGGCGCCCGTAGGGGTCGTCGACGTTGACGATCCGCGTCCCCGGCTCCGCCTCGAAGAGCTTGCGCTTGGCGAGGAAGTAGTCCTCCATGTCGCTGTGGAAATCGAGGTGGTCCTGGGTCAGGTTGGTGAAGAGGGCGACGTCGAAGTGGATCGCGTCCGCCCGGTGCAGCGTCATCGCGTGGGAGGAGACCTCCATCGCGCAGGCTTCGTCGCCGCCGTCGAGCATCTGCCGGAAGGTGCGCTGCAGCTCGATCGCCTCCGGCGTCGTCCGCACCACTTCCTTCTCCACCCCGCCGACCACCTGCTTCACGGTCCCCAGCAGGCCGCAGCGGATGTCGGCCGCGCGGAGGATCTCGTGGATGAGGAAGGCGGTGGTCGTCTTCCCGTTCGTCCCGGTCACCCCCACCATCTGCAGCTTCGCGGTCGGGTCGCCCCAGAACCGCGCCGCCAGCGGCGCCATCGCCGCCCGCGAGTCCGGCACCACCACCTGCGGCACCGCCAGCTCGGCCAGCTCGCGCTCGACGACCAGCGCCGCGGCGCCGTCCTCGACCGCCCGGGGCCCGAACTCGTGCCCGTCGACCCTTTCGCCGCGCACGCAGAAGAACAGCGTCCCCGGCTCGACCTTGCGGCTGTCGTAGGCGAGATCCCCGATCTCCACGGAGCCGTCGCCGACGACCCGCGCCTCGGGGAACTGCGCGAGAAGCTCGTCAAGTCTCATCCGCGGCTCGATTCTAGGAGGGGCGTCGGGTGCCCCTCCCCCCTCATTCCTGCGGCACCCCTAGGTACGGCAGCGAGAATTCGGCGATCCGGCCGAACGCCGGCGCCGCCACCGAGCCACCGTAGATTTCCCCCTGCGGCTGATCGACGATCACCGCGGCCAGGAACTGAGGGTTGTCGGCCGGGGCGAAGCCGATGAACGAGGCGACGTATTTGGTGTCCGAGTATTCGCCGTTTTCGGCGACCTCGGCGGTTCCGGTCTTGCCGGCGAGGGTGTAGCCGGGGACGCTCACCTCGGAGGCGGTGCCGCCCGGCCCGAGCACGCCCTCGAGCATTTCCCGCACCTCGGCGGCGACGTCGGCGGAGATCACGCGCTTGCCCTTCGGCTCGGGGACCGGCTCATCGCCGACCTTCTCGATCAGCCGCGGCCGCTTCAAGACGCCGCCGTTGGCGATCGCGCCGTAGCCGGCGACCATCTGGATCGGGGTGACCGAGAGGCCCTGCCCGATCGGCAGGTTGCCCATCGTCGAGCCCGAGTATTCGTCGAGGTCGAGCATCAGCCCCTGCTCCTCGGCCGGGAACTGGATCCCGGTCGGGCGGCCGAAGCCGAAGCGGCGGATCCACTTGTCGAATTTCTCGGCGCCGACCTCGAGCCCGATTTCGACCGAGCCGACGTTGGAGGAGTGGGCGAGGATCTGGGAGACGGTCATGTTTTCGGTCCCGCGGGGATGTGACTCTTCGATCACCCGGTCGGCCACCTGGAGCGTCGGCGGCAGGGTGAATTCGCTCAGCGGCGTCACCAGTTTTTCCTCCAGCGCCGCGGCGACGGTGAACGCCTTGAAGGTCGAGCCCGGCTCGTAGGTGAACCCGGTCGCCCTGTTCAGCAGGTCTTCGTTGCTCGCCTCGGAGAGGTCGGCGGGGTTGACCGGCGGCCAGTTGGCCATCGCCAGCACCTCGGCACTGCGCGGGTCGACGACGATCGCCGTCGCCCCCTTCGGCGAGTACGTTTCGCCGACCCCGTTGAGGACTTCTTCGGTCTTCTGCTGGATCACCGGGTCGAGCGTCAGCTGGATGTCTTCGCCGTCCTCGGCCTCCTCGACCGTTTCCAGGCGGATCGGCTCCCCCAGCGCGTCGTTGACGATCCGGCGTTCGCCGTCCTCGCCGCCGAGCACGTCTTCCTCGCCGGCCTCCAAACCCGTCAGTCCCTGGTTTTCGGAGCCGACGGCGCCGATCACCTGCCCCGCCATCTCCCCCTGCGGGTAGTTGCGGCGGCTGTCAGGGAGCTGCCCGATCCCTTCGATTTCGAGCGCTTCCACCTTCGCCGCGGTCGCAAGGTCGACTTTATGGGCGACGTAGGAAAAGCCACCTTCGGCGGTCAGCGCCTCCAGCACCTCGCCCTTCGGCTGGTCGAGGATCGGCGCCAGCCGCTCCGCCGCGCGCGGCGGGTTGTTCACCTGGTAGGGAGTGGCGTAGATCGTCGCCGCGTCTTCGGAGGCCGCGAGCTTGTTGCCGCGGCGGTCGAGCAGGTCGCCGCGCAGGCCGGGCACGGTGACCACCTCGGTCTGCTGGTAGGCCGCCTGCGAGGCGAGGCTCGACCCCTGCACCCCCTGCAGCCAGAAGGCACGGCCGACGATGAGAAGGAAGCAAAGGAGGAAGGCGCCGAAGAGAAGCCCGATCCGCCGCTCGACCAAACGCATCGGCGTAGCTTTACCTAGCCCCCGGCGGCCGCGAGGCGGCTGGCGGCGGTGGCGACGTCGTCGGGCCGGAGCTCGATCACCCGCGGCTCTTCGGTGTTCGGCATCGCCAGGCCGAGGGTCGAGCCCTGGTTGCGGACGCGGGCGGTGCTGAAGTGCTGCGCCTCACGGCTCTCGAGCATCGAGTTCTCTTTTTCGAGCGCGGTGATCTGCTCGTCGATCTGGCCGGCGGTGGCGGCGAAGCTGAGGGTGGCGACGTTGAGGGCGACGATCCCGACCAGGAGAATCCCGAGGACTCCGATCCAGGCGCGGCCGCGGGTCATCCGCACGACCAGGCCCGAATCCGGCAGCTGGCGGACCGCCTCGGCGGTGCGGACGGCGGCGACGGCGAGCTTGGGCTGGGTCGGCGCCGGTCGGCGCCTGGGGGTCGGTTTGCGCGCGGGAGCGCGGCGGGCGGGCGCCTTGGCGGGAGCGGCAACCGCGCGCGAGCGAGTCGGTTTGCGGGCAGGCTGACGCGCCGGCGCTTTCCGTTTGCGTTTCGGCGGCGTCGTCCGCGACGGCGCCGGGGCGGGCGCAGCGGTGCTGCGGCGAGCGGGAGCGGCGACGGCCATCAGCCGGCCTCCCCTACGGGTCGCTCCTCGGCGATCTTCCGCGCCGCCCGCAGGTGCGCCGAGCGCGAGCGAGGGTTCGACTCCGCCTCCTCGGGGCCCGGCGAGATCGCCCGGCGGGTCAGCAGCTCGGCCTCCGGCTCGTGCCCGCAGACGCAGACGGGAATCTCCGGAGGGCAGATGCAGCCGCGCGCCTTGGCGGCGAGGAACTGCTTCACCGGCCGGTCCTCGAGCGAGTGGAAGGAGATCGCGGCGAGGCGCCCGCCGACCTGCAGCTGGGACCAGGCGAGGGGCAGCGCCTCGTTCAGCGCCTCCATCTCGCCGTTGACGGCTATCCGGATCGCCTGGAAGCTGCGCTTGGCCGGGTGGCCGGCGCCGAAGCGGGCCGAGGGTGGCATCCCGGCCTTGATCGCGTCGACCAGCTCGGCCGTGGTCGAAAGCGGGCGGCGCCGGACGATCTCGCGGGCGATGCCGCCGGCATGGCGCTCCTCGCCGAAGCGGCGCAGGACCTGGGCGATCCGCGCCTCGGGCCACTCGTTGACGAGGTCGGCGGCGGTGAACTTCTGCCGCGTGTCCATCCGCATGTCGAGCGGCGCGTCGTAGGAATAGGAGAAGCCCCGCTCGCGCGCATCGACCTGCATAGAGGACATCCCCAGATCCATGTAGACCATGTCTGGGCGTATTCCTTCGTCCTGCAGCGCACGAAGTCCTGCAGCGAAGTCGGCGCCGACGAAGAGGGTGCGGCAGGGCGCTTCGGCGGCGAAGCAGTTGAAGCGCTCCTCGGCGGCCGGGTCGCGGTCGACCCCGATCAGCGTCCCCTCCGGGCCGATCAGCTCGGCGACCAGGCGGGCATGACCGCCGCCGCCGAAGGTGCAGTCGACGGCGGTCTGCCCCGGCTCCGGCGCCAGCAGCGAGACCAGCTCCGGCGCGAGTACTGGCTCGTGCTCGCTCATGACGACCTCGACTGGTCGCAGAGCTCGCTTGCCGACGGGCCGATTCCGCTCCATATACGAACGTTCGAGGCCCATCGGCGGGTTGTGGCTTGCGGCGGCATTCAGTCTCATGATCACGCGGTGCCGGCGGCGGCGAGGCCCTCGGCGATTTCGGGGGCGGCGGCGTCGAGCTCTTCCTCCTGCTTGGCCCAGGCGTCGGCGTTCCAGATCTCCAGGTACTCGCCGGCGCCGATGACGACGCAGTTGCCGTCGAGGCCGGCGTGCTCGATCAGCGGCTTGGGGATGCGGATGCGGCCGGCGGAGTCGAGCGTTTCGTCGAAGGAGCCGCCGTGGAAGCGCCGCCGCAGCTGGCGCGCGTCGCGGCCGAAGGGGCTGTGCGGCGAGAGGAAGCGGTCGGAGAGCTGCTCGAACTCCTCGGTCGTGTGCACCCAGACGCAGGGGTCGAAGCCCTTGGAGAGAACGACTCCATCGGCAAGTGAAGCCCGGAAGCGAGATGGGACCGTGAGGCGGTCCTTGGAATCGAGGCTGTGCTCGTAGAGACCCCTGAATGCCACTGCGGCGAGCCCTTTCTAAGCGGAGGCCGGAAAAGAGTTGGACCGGAGTGATGAGGTGGGAGGAGCCTCACCACCCCGGTCCTGGGCTTCAACTCGAGCGCCACAATAACCCACTCTCTCCCACTTTGCAACACGACCCCCCAATGCACGTCCAGTTGCATCCGCCTCCGCGCCCGCTAGGTTGCGCCCATGGCCACTCCTGAAAGC
>JALYWY010000042.1 GCA_030852475.1 Actinomycetota bacterium
GGGATCTCGTTGTTGATGCGGGCGATCGAGTCGTAGGCCTGGGTCGCCGAGGGCACGTAGAACATCGCCAGGAAGACGCCGGTGACGGCCTGGACGATGAAGGCGAAGAGCGTCGCGGAGCCGAGCGTGTAGAACCAGTTGGTCCCCTTCGGCACCTTGCGGTAGAGCATGCCGGTGAGGAAGCCGCTGGCGGCGAGCCGCTGGTCGACCCAGCCGAGCGCGTCGATCGGCGCCTCTTTGCCCATCTCCAGCAGCTTGTCGCCGTGGGACTGCCGCTCGGGCGGGGAGGTCTTCAGGTCGGAGGGCGCCTGCCCCTTGGGCGTGCCGGCGCTGCCGGGCTTGCCGGGTTTGCGCAGCGGCGGCGGGACGACGGCGTCCGGGATCTTGGGTTTCGGGAAGCTCGGCATCAGGGCGCAGGGAAGGTAGAGGGCCGCGGCGGGTACAGGTATTCCCAGATCCCGCCGGTGAACTCGCCGGGGTCGCGGGCGCGGACCGGCTCGAGCTGCGAGGTGACGCTGTAACGCGGGCCGATTTCCACCTGGCCGCGGCGGATGCGGGTCTGGAACCGGTCCAGCGGCCGCACCGGCGGGCCACCGAGGACTTTGCCGACGAAGTCGTAGACGCCGCCGTGGCAGGGGCAGATGAAGTTGCCGGCCGCTTCGACGAAGCGCACCGGGCAACCGAGGTGGGCGCAACGGTTGGAGACGGCGATGATTTCGTCCGGGTTCTCTTCCAGCTCGGCGGAGCCTTTGCGGACGTAAGCGGTGGTCTTGCCGGCGTCGCCGATGCCCTCGGTCTCGGTGAAGACGACCTGGCGGTAGGTCTCCTCGACGAAGTCGCCGACCGGGCCGACCGCCTCCCAGCGCTCCTTGCCGCGATGGAAGATCGGCGCGACCGCGAAGCCGACGGCGGGCAGGACGATCCCGGCACCGGCCAGGCCGCCCAGGCCCTGGGCGGCCACGGTGAAGACGCGGCGGCGCGTCATCGACTCCCCCTCGAAATAGCCGGGAGGGTCGGGCTTCACCCGCTCCTTGATTTGAGCCTCTTCGGCCCCGTTTACCTTGTTCGCGTCGTCTGCCACAGGTCGGTTCGCGTAGGGCTTCGAAGTCTATTGCTTAGGGGGTGTGACCTGCGTCACACTTCCGGAACCAGCTGCGATTCTCTCGGCCGCTTTTCGCCACAGATCTGGAATGCCCTCCGTCTCGCCCTCCGCCTGGAGGCGGGCGCAGTCGCTGATCAGGTCGGAGAGGATGGCGACGGCGCGGGTGTCGTCGAGGGCGGCGAGGCGGTCGAGGCCGAGCGCGTAGAGGTAGTCGCCGGCGAGGAGGGCGAGGTCGGGGTCGTGACCGGCGAGGAGGCGGGGCTGCTCGTAGTGGAGGAGGTAGCCCTCGCGGACGGCCTCGACGACGAGGGCGTACTCGCCGCCGCCGGCCAGCTCACCGAGCTGAGGAGGGTCGGTCGGATCGACGACGTGCGGAGAGATCGGGGTGTCCTCGGCGCGCAACTGGTCGGCCAGGGTCTGAAGGGCATTCATGCCAAGGCCTCGTCGAGAGCCTCGGCAGCGGCTTCGAGCGTCTGGTCGATCGCCGCCTCGTCGTGGGCGAGGGAGACGAACCAGGCCTCGTATTGGGCCGGCGGCGGGTAGACGCCGCGCTCGAGCAGGGCGCGGCAGAAGCGGGCGTGGGCCTCGACGTCGCAGGCGGTGGCCGTCGCGAAGTCGACGACGGGAACTTCGCTGAAGAAGAGGGTGACGAGTCCCGGGGCCGAGGCGACCTGCAGCGGCCGCTCCGCTGCCAGCGCTTCGAAGCCGCGGGAGAGGCGATCGGTCAGCGCCCCGAGCCGCTCGTAGGCGGCGGCGTCGAGCTGCTCCAGCGTCGCCAGCCCGGCCGCGACCGCGAGCGGGTTCCCGGAGAGCGTGCCCGCCTGGTAGACGTCGCCGGCCGGGGCGATCCGTTCCATGTGCTCGCTCGGGCCGCCGTAGGCCGCCGCCGGCAGGCCGCCGCCGATCACCTTTCCCATCACCGTCAGGTCAGGTTCGAGGCCGAACAGTTCCTGGGCGCCGCCGCGAGCGACCCGGAAGCCGGTGATCACCTCGTCGAAGACCAGCAGCGCGCCCGCCTCGCGGGTCGCCTCGCGGAGGAGCTCGAGGAAGCCGGCGGCCGGCGGGACCACGCCCATGTTCGCCGCGATCGGCTCGGCCAGCAGCGCCGCCACCTCGTGCTCGGCCAGCGCCCGGGTTACCGCCTCGCGGTCGTTCCACGGCACCACCACGGTGGTTTCCGCCTGCGCCGCGGTGACGCCGGGGCTGCCCGGCACCGCCAGCGTCGCCAGGCCCGAACCGGCGTCGGCCAAGAGGCCGTCGGAGTGGCCGTGGTAGGCGCCGGCGAACTTGATCACGACCTCGCGGCCCGTGATCGCCCGCGCCAGCCGCACCGCGCTCATCGCCGCCTCGGTGCCGGAGCTGGTCATCCGCACCATCTCCACCGCCGGCATCCGCGCCACCACCTCCTCGGCCAGCTGCACCTCGGCCAGGGTCGCGGCGCCGAAGCTGGTTCCGCGTTTCGCCGCTTCGATCACCGCCGCGACCACCGACGGCTCGGCGTGGCCGAGGATCATCGGGCCCCAGGAGCCGATCCAGTCGACGTAGCGGTTGCCCTCGACGTCGAACAGCCAGCAGCCTTCGCCGCGTTCGACGAAGATCGGGTCGCGGCCGATCTGCCGCATCGCCCGGACCGGCGAGTTCACCCCGCCCGGCAGGACCCCCTGCGCCCGCTCGAACAGCCGGGCGCCGTCAGGAATGCTCGGCCTCCCAGCGCGCGTAGTCCTCGGTGAAGTAGTGGAGGCGGATCTTCTTGTACTCGGTCGAGGAATAGAGGGTGGCGCGGTCGTCCGGCCCCATCCCGCACTCCTCGGCGATCGAGTCGAGGATCGCGTCGCACTCCTCTTTCGAGCGGCCATGGGCCATGGTGAAGACGCTGTAGGGCCAGTCCTCATAAGTAGGTCGCTGGTAGCAGTGGGAGATGCCGCGGAAGGAGGCCATCTTCGCCCCGGTGGTGAGGATCTCGTCCTCGGGGACCTTCCAGACGCCCATCCCGTTGGCCGAGAAGCCGGCGCGGCGGTGGTAGAGGATCGCCGCCACCCGGCGCAGGATCTTGCGGTCGACCATCCCCCGCAGGCGGTCGAGCAGCTCCTCGGTCGAGATCCCGAGCTCCT
>JALYWY010000047.1 GCA_030852475.1 Actinomycetota bacterium
TGCTCTGCACGCGAGCGACCGAGGACGCCGAGATGCGCAGCCGGAGCGGCGCTACTCGACGGTGAGGGTGCCGACCATGCCTGCCTCCTCGTGACCGGGCACGGTGCAGACGTACATGTAGCTGCCGGTCTCGAGATCGGTGGAGAGCGACTCCTCGCTGTCGGAGATCGGCTCGAATCCGGCGAGCTCTTTCCCGTCTTTCTCGATCACGACGTTGTGCGGGATAGCCGAGGGGTTGGTGAACTCGATCGTGATCTTGCCGGCTTTGGCGCTCAGCTCTTCTTTGTCGTAGAGAAGTTCTTCGGGATCGGCGGCCAATTGCAGGGTCGTGGCGGATGCTTCGCCGCCCGAGCTCGCACCCGTAGCGCCCTCTGAGCCTTTCTGGCCCTCTTCTGCGCTGTCATCGCCTTTTTCCTGCGGGCTCTCGGTCGGCCCGACGGGTTCTTCTTCGCCCGAACCTTCGGCTTCTTCTTCGGCCTCTTCTTCGAGCTCTTCGCGCTCGCCGCCCAGGGCGCCCGCTTCGTTCTCGTAGGGTCCGCTCGAGCCCTCCTCGATTTTCTCGGCGGCCTCGTGGATCTCGTGCTCCCTGTGCTCCGCCTCTTCCGCGGAATAGCGCACCGCAAAGGCGGACGCCGCGACGGCGAAGAAGGCGAACCAGACGACCACGAGCGGCAGTATCCGGCCCGGGAAGTTCTTCAGTTTCAGTCCGGCGAAGGTGAGAATCACCGCCGAGACGGCCGCAATGCCGCCGCAGAGGTAGAAGAGGGTTTCGTTATCCATGCTGGAGCGATCCTATAGGGGTCGGCGACTGCCCCGCCGTGAGGCGAAAACGGCTTTTACGCCGCCTTCACCTCGCCCGCCGGCGCAGCGGGCTCGCCCTCGGCCGCCGGGGCTTCCTCGCCGTCGATTCCCAGCGCCGCGCGGATCTTGGTTTCGATCTCCAGGGCCAGCTCCGGGTTGTCGACCAGGAACTGCTTGGCGTTGTTGCGCCCCTGCCCCAGCCTCGTCTCGCCGTAGGAGAAGAAGGAACCGGATTTCTGGATCAGATCCTGCTCCATGCCGAAGTCGAGCAGCCCGCCCTCGCGTGAGATCCCGACCCCGTACTCGATGTCGAACTCCGCCTGACGGAAGGGAGAAGCGACCTTGTTCTTGACGACTTTGACGCGGACCCGGTTTCCGACCGCCTCCGTCCCTTCCTTCAGGGTCTCGATCCGGCGGATGTCGAGTCGCTGCGAGGAGTAGAACTTCAGCGCGCGGCCGCCCGGCTGGGTCTCAGGCGAGCCGAACTGGACGCCGACCTTTTCCCGGATCTGGTTGGTGAAAAGGCAGACGGTGTTGGTCCGGTTGAGGTTGCCGGCCAGTTTGCGCATCGCCTGTGACATCAGCCGCGCCTGCAGCCCCACCGTGGTGTCGCCGATCTGCCCGTCGAGCTCGGCTTTCGGGGTCAACGCGGCGACCGAGTCGATCGCCACGACGTCGACGGCGCCGGAGGCGATCAACCGATCGGCGATCTGCAGCGCCTGCTCGCCGTAGTCGGGCTGGGAGACCAGCAGCTCGTCGGTGTCGACGCCGATCGCCCGCGAGTAGACCGGATCGATCGCGTGCTCGGTGTCGATGAAGGCGCAGACTCCGCCCATCGCCTGGGCCTGGGCGATGATGTGGTTGACCAGGGTCGTCTTGCCCGAGGACTCCGGGCCGAAGATCTCGACGATGCGACCGCGGGGAACGCCGCCGATGCCGAGCGCCAGATCGAGCGCCAGGGAACCGGTCGGGATCGCCTCCACCTTGACCGTGCCCTTGTCGCCGAGGCGCATCAAGGCGCCCTCTCCGAACTCCTTCCGGATGCCGCTGACGGTGTTTTCCAGCGCGGCGTCCTTCGCTTTGGCTTCCTTGGCGGAGACGTCGCTCAGTTTTCTATCTGCCATCTCAATCCACCTCACTGCCGCCCTGCCCGGGCAGCTCGACTTGGGCCAACGGCACGTATCGCGCACCACTCGGCTGAAGGTCAGAACGGTACAGAGCCATGCGGACGGCAATCCGCGGCTCTTTCAGCTCCGGGGGAATGGCCCCCGGAGGCTCCGAGACGACCGCCGGCCGTCTCGATCCCCGCCCCTCGGGACGAACCCGAGCGACGGTGACATGGGGCCAGAACGGCCGTTTCTCTGGTTCGTAGAAGCCTTCTGCGGCAAGTTCCTGCTCGACGGCCGCCTGCAGAGCCTCGGTCCCGGGCGAGAGCACGGGCAGCGCGTAGAGGCGCGCCCTGCCGCGCGGCGGGCGCTGCACCGGATCGAGCAGCTCCACCCAGGGAGCCGCGCCGGTGCTCCTGCGGACCACTTCGGCGATCTGATCGATCTCCTTCTCCGGCCGGTAGCCGAGAAAGGCAAGGGTGATGTGCAGCGACTCCGGCCGCACCGGTCGCAGCGCCGGATCCACCAGCGCCTCCCTCCCCCACACCGCGATTCCCTCCCGAACCTCATCGGGGAGATCGAGTGCGACGAACAGGCGCGCCCGGGGGCTCTTCAGTCGCTCCTTGGCCACGACCGCCACGCTACGGGGCGACGCCGCACAAGACAACGCGCCAAAGCAACTTTTCAGCTACGGCTTCGTGCCTTCTTCCTCACCGAGCAGCATGCGCAGCAGGTGCATGCCGACGAGAGCCGAGCGTTCCCGGATGTCCAGGCGCCCGCCGGGGATGACCGGGTCGCGGGCGATGCCGGTCCCGTCGGCGAGCCTGGCGTTGAAGCAGACGTAGCCGACCGGCTTATCCTCGCCGCCCCCGCCGGGTCCGGCGATCCCGGTGATCGAGACCGCCACGTCGGCATCGAAGCGCTCGAGCGCGCCGATCGCCATCGCCTCGGCAACCTGCGGCGAAACCGCCCCATGGCTCTCGATCAGCTCCGGATCGACCCCCAGCATCTCCGTCTTCGCCTCGTTGGAGTAGGCGACGACGCCGCCGGCGAAGTACTCCGAGGCGCCGGCCAGATCGGTGATCCGCGCCGCCATCAGCCCCCCGCTGCAGGACTCCGCCAGCGCCAGCCTCCGACCCAGCAGCAGCGTCGCCACCTGGGCGTCGATCGTCTCGCCGTCGACGCTGAAGGTCTCCCGGGAGTGGCGCCGCACCAGCCCTTCGCGCACCCCCTCCGCCACCTCCTGCGACTCGTCGCGATAGCGGACGTCGATCTCGATCTCGCCGCGCCGCAGGCAGGTGGTGATCTCCACCGCGTCGAGCTCCAGCCCATCCGCCTCCATCTCCCGCAGGCTCTTGGCTATCTCGGACTCCGGCACCCCGAACATCCTCATCGTGTAGCCGCGCAGCGGCGTCGCCCGGCCCAGCACGGCCCGCACCGGCTCGGTCTCCACCGCCGCCTCCCACATCGGCTGCAGCTCGCGCGGGGGGCCCGGAAGGACGACCACCACTCGCTCGCCGGCCGGAACCACCAGGCCCGGGGCGGTTCCCACCGGGTCCAGCGGCGTCGCCCCCTCCGGGACCATCGCCTGCTTGCGGTTCGCCTCTCTCACCGCCTCGGGATCGAGCCGGAAGCGCTGCGCGAAGCCGCTGAGGATCTCGGCGATCTTCGCCTCCATCTCCTCGTCGAGCACCATCTCCCGCCCGGCGAAGCGCGCCACGATCTCCGCCGTCAGGTCGTCGGCGGTCGGCCCCAGCCCGCCGGTGGTGACGATCAGGTCCATCCCCTCGTCGGCCATGAAGCGCAAGGTCGCCTCCAGGTCGTCGGGACGATCGGCGACGACCTGGATGTAGGCCACCTCCACCCCGAATTCGGCCAGGCGTTCGGATACCCAGGGGCCGTTGCCGTCCGCGATGCGGCCGGTTATGACCTCGGTCCCGGTGACGACGATGCCCGCTCGTATCACGGGCGGGACGGTACCGGAGCTATGCCTCGGGCTCGGAGTCGACCGCGACCGGCTCGGGCGTCGAGTCGCCGCCACCGAGCACCCGCGGCAGATCCGCCTGGGTGATCAGCACCTGACGCGGTTTCGAGCCCTCGTACCCGGAGATGACCCCACGCCGCTCGAGCATGTCGATCAGCCGCCCGGCGCGGGTGTAGCCGACCCGCAGCCGCCGCTGGATCATCGAGACAGAGGCGGTCTCGGTCTGCACGACCAGGCGGATCGCCTCGTCGAGCAGGTCGTCGCTGTCGGGGTCGAAGTCGTCGTCGCGGCCCTCCTCCTCGGCCTCCTGCGGGGTCTCCAGCAGCTCGTCCTCGAACTCGGGTTCGCCCTGCTTGGCCCAGTGGCCGGTGATGCGGGCGATCTCGTCCTCGGTGATGAAGGCACCCTGAACGCGCGCCAGCTTCGAGGTGCCGGCGCCGCGGAAGAGCATGTCCCCCTGCCCGAGCAGGGCCTCGGCCCCGCCCTGGTCGAGGATCACCCGGGAGTCGGTCTGCGAGGAGACGGCGAAGGCGATCCGCGAGGGGATGTTGACCTTGATCGTGCCGGTGATGATGTCCGTCGAGGGCCGCTGGGTCGCCAGTACCAGGTGGATGCCGGTGGCACGCGACTTCTGCGCCAGGCGGATGATCGAGTCCTCGACTTCGGCCGGGGCGACCATCATCAGGTCCGCGAGCTCGTCGATCACGCAGAGGATGTGCGGCAGCGGCGCCTCGCCCTTCTTCTTGCGGGCCCGGTTGAGCTCGGCGAGGTTGCGAGCGCGGGCCTCGCTCATGATCCCGTAGCGGCTCTCCATCTCCCCGATCAGGTTCGAGAGGACGTTGGCGGCCAGACGCGGCGAGGTGACCACCGGCGTCAGCAGGTGCGGGACGTTCTCGTAGTGGTTGAGCTCTACCTGCTTCGGGTCGACCAGCACCAGGCGGACTTCGTTCGGCGAGGCCTGCATCAGGATCGAGGAGAGGATCGCGTTGACGCAGCCGCTCTTGCCCGAGCCGGTGGTGCCGGCGACGAGGACGTGCG
>JALYWY010000113.1 GCA_030852475.1 Actinomycetota bacterium
AACATGCCGAAGATCGACCCGTCCAAGGACAAGGACGCCCCGGCGCCTTACAACGAGATGGAAGTCGACCAGACCGAGGCGATCCGCCAGTGCGTCGAGTCGGCCGGCCGCGCCCTCGTCGTCCTCTCCGGCGGCTCGAAGACCGACGACGAGACGGTCCTCACCAACACCCGCGACGTGATGCAGGCGGGCGGCTCCGGCGTCATCTTCGGCCGCAACGTCTGGCAGCGCGAGTGGAACGAGGCGCTCAGCATCATCGAGCAGATCAAAGAGACGCTGCTCTCGAACGTGCGCCGCACGCCGTAAGGCGGCGCACCTCCTGAAATGAGGTTCGGTGGGCGGGGCAGCGTCCTGCTGCTCCTGCTCGCCGCGGTGGTGCTGCTGCGGCCGTGGGAGTCGTGGGACGAGCTCTGGACGGATGAACCGCCGAAAAGCGCCGGCGCCTACGTGACGCGGGTGGTCGACGGCGACACGATCGAGGTACGGCTGGGCGGGCAGGAGGAGGACGTCCGCTACATCGGCGTCGACACTCCCGAGACGGTCAAGCCGGGGGCGCCGGTGGACTGCTTCGGGCCGCAGGCCTCCAGCTTCAACCACCGGCTGGTCGAGCGAAAGCGGGTCCGCCTCGTCTTCGGGGCCGAGCGCCGCGACCGATATGGGCGGCTGCTCGCCTACGTCTACCTCGGCGACCGCTTCGTCAACGCCGAACTGATCCGGCGGGGGTTGGCGCGGACGCTGACGATCCCGCCCAACGACCGCTTCGCAGGGCGGCTGAAACGGCTTGAGATAGCGGCTGCGCGGGCCGGAAGGGGCCTCTGGGGCGCCTGCTGACGTGTGAGCGAATTGCAAGCTCTGCAAGATCTTTTGCTACGGTGCCCGCTGGCCTCCGGGCCACCTCCCTATGCGAATGCGACAGAGCATCTCCCAGTTCGAGACGGCCTTCGAGCAGGAGACCTACCTCGAGCGCCGCCGACGCGAGCAGCTGCGCCGCCGTGCCGCAAACCGGTCGCGGGAGCGCAAAATCAATCGCGTCGAGCAGGAGGGGAAGGTCCGTTTCAGCGTTCTCGCCGTCTGCCTCACCGCCACCGTGATCGTGGTCGTGGTCGCGATGTTCGAGGCGCTCGCCTTCCTGATGGCCTAGCGCCCCCGGTCTCTCTGCGTACGAATGCCCTCCTTCAATAGACTCGCGCGCCGATGGCTCGTCGCTCGCTGAAGCCGCAGCTGAACCAGATCCGCGCCTGGGTCCACCAGGGGCGGACCGATGCCTGGATCGCCCACCAGCTCGAAGTCAGCGCCAACGAGCTTCGCGAGTTCCGCAAGCAGTACGACCTCTCACCCGACGACGAGAACGCCGGCTCGAGCGAAATCGATCTCCGCGACGAGATCGAAGCGGAGATCGAGGCCGCGACCGAAGCCGAGGAGGCGGAGGCGCCCGAAGGGGACGAGGCTGACGAGGACGACGAGCGCGAGGAGCGCGAGGAGCGTTCCGAGAGTGGTGGCGGCAGCGGCTCCGGTCGCAAACGCCGCCGCCGTCGCGGTCGCCGCGGTGGGCGCGGCCGCCGCAAAGAGCTCGAGGCGACCTTCGACCACGGCGAGACGGACGGCTATGGCCTTTGGCTCGACGCCGCGGTCAAAGACAACCCCGTCTACGCCGAGCACTGGGCCGGCAAGCGCGACGTCACCGTGCGCATCGACGCCGACCAGATCGTGATCCGCCGCGCCGGCGAGCCCCAGGGCCCGAACGGCGAGTCCGACGGTTCAGACGACTCCGACGACTAGACCGGCAGCTGGCGGCCGCCGGCGAAGTCGGTGGCGCCCCTGAGGTACAGCCAGAAGGCCGCGTCGGCGAGCGCTTGCGACTCGCTCTCGACCGCCGGGGCTACGTCGATCGCCACCTGTTGCGCCCAGTCGGTCCCCTGCCCATAGAGGTCGGCGAGCTCGGCGGCCGTGAAGGTGGGGCCGATCCGGCGCCGCAGTTCTTCCCGGATCGCGTCCACGACGCGGTCGGCCAGCCGCCGCTGCCGCGGGTCCTCGATCGCCTGCAGCGACCGCCGCCCCTCCTCCCACTGGAAGAGCGCGTTCTCGAGCGGATAGGACATGTCTGGCGAGGTTACCCCGCGGGCTGCGCCGGCAATCAGGAGGTGGGGGTCTGCGGGATCTCGCGCAGGGGAGCGTTGCCCCGGCCACAGCCGCCGGGGTCGAGCTCGCCGCGCACCCGCCAGACGGTGACGGGCCCGCTGCCCAGCACCGGGCGCAGCGCATCTTCACCCCGCAGCCAGCGCGCCTCCGGCGAGGTGATCGGGTCGCCCGGGTGGAGGAAGTTGAGGAAGGGCGCGGTGACCAGGTAGTCGAGGTCGGCGTCGTTGACCGCGACGCGGAAGCCGGCGCAGTCGGGGATCGCGTTGAAGGCGCCGTGCGGCCCCTCTTCGCCGAGGTACCCGACATCGTTGGTGAGATCGGTTCCGTAGAAGCCGTAGCCGGCGAAGCCGGCGGTGGTGCCGGCCAGCCCGATGCGGGCGTCCTCGACGTCCCGGGCCCAGCGATAGGCGCTGTCGAGATCCATGCCGGGGATGCGCTCTTCGGCCGACTTGTCGTTGGCGAAGCGGTTCTCGAGGTAGTGGCGCTGGACCGGGTAGCCGATCGCGAGCACGCAGACGATCAGCGCCGCAGCGGCTCCGCCCAGCACTGCGGCGCTGACTCTCCGCGTGCGCAGGAACAGCAGCAGGGCGGGAACACCGATCGCGAGCAGGACGAGGAAGAAGGCGAAGACGCGCCCGTGGTCGCGCAGGGCCTCCTCCGGTCGGTTGGTGACGAGGAAGACCAGCACCAGCACCGCCATCAACCCCCACTGCCGCCGCTCCGAGTCAAGCCACCGCTCCAGCGGCAGCAGCACGATCCCGGCCAGCAGCGCCGGGATCACGTAGCGGATGTTGATCCCGAAGCCGACCGGTTCTCCCTCGGCGCCGGCGGCGCTGAGCGGCGTGAAGAGGTAGGCGACGAGGCCGAAGAGGGCGACGACCCCTACCCAGCGGACGATCCGGTCGCGGCCGCGGAGGACGGCGACGAGGGCCGCTGCGGCCGCCCCGAAGACGACCAGCGGCCAGAGCACGCCGAAGGCCTCGTTCAAGCCTGGAGCGAAGTACTCGCGCCAGACGCCGGTGTCGGTCGCGTAGTGGACGATGTTGAAGTCCGGCCGCCCTTCCTGCAGCCGCTCCGGATGCGGCAGCGAGATCGGCCCCAGCGACTCCACCTCCGGGATCGGGTTGCCGGCGACGACGAGGTTGCGTAGGTACCAGAAGGCACCCCCCGCGAGCGCCGGCAGGAACCACCAGGCAGCCGCCACCCACCGCTTCTCCTGCGGCGCCAAGACCACCACCGCCACGGTCAACGCCGCCGCCATCGCCAAAGCCGTAACTCGGGTCCCTGCCGCGAGCCCCGCCGCGAGCCCCGCCGCCGCCAACGCCCAACGGTCCCACCCCGACGAGTGTGGTTGAGCTTCGTCCTCTATAGGAGGCCTAAGCTCAACCACACCTTGGGATGCGGGGGCGCGACGGGACCAGGCCTCGACCAAGATCGCGATTGCGGCCAGCAGCAGCGCGGCGGCCATGAGGTCGTTCTTGGCGGCCCCTGGATCCCGGACGACCAGGGTGTGGCACTCGAGCAGAATCGCCGCGGCAACAGCGGTGGTAGCGCCCCGACCGTACGGCCGCCCTACGCAGTAGGCAGCCAAGAAGGCGACAGCCAGCCACCCGAAATTCAGGAACAGACTCAGCGTGTCCCTGCCCGTGAGCAGAATCCCCACTGCGTGGAGCAGCTCGGAATTCTGCGGGTAGAACCAGTTCGTAAAGACCGTATCCGTGTGGTGCATCCCCACCGTGGAGTGGCTCTGCACCATCTCCACCGCGAACGGCATGTGGTACCAGAGCGAATCGAAGTTGAAGATCCCTCTGTCCAGCGCGTGCTGCGTAGTCACGGCGTAGTCGAACACCGTGGCCCCAATCACCGCCACCATTACGAGCAGCAAGACAGAGGTTTCCGGGCCGGCGGGTCCCGTCCCGCCTCCGGGGGCACCTGCGCTGGATGCTCGGTGCCCCCTCACCGGGCCACCCCCCGGCAGGAACCACAGGGCAAGACCCAGTAGGACCGAGGCCGCGATCAGGGTTCCGGCGTAGAACAACCCAAACAACCCCAGCAACTCGGACAACCAGATCAGCAGCGCGACGAAGACGATCGACTCCACCAGACGCGCCGGCGCCCCCTCCCAAGCTGGAAGCAGCCGCTGGCGCAGCTTCCAGGCGCTAAAGGCAAGCGGCCCGACTACCAGGGCCAATTGCGCGACCCCTAGGAGATAGGAGCCGAGATCAACCATGGGAGGCTCCCCGAGGCTGAATCAGCCGCCGAGGTCGCCGTCGATCACGACCGGCGTCTCGCCTTCGGCGACCATTCCCTGCGCCCGCGCCTCGCGCTGGACGACGAGCGGGTCGTCGGAGGACTGGATGCGGTTGTGGAGGCGCCGGTTCTCGTCGAGCAGCTCGTGCAGCTTCGCTTTCGCCTCGGTCGTGCCGGTGTAGGTCTTGACGAACTCGATCGAGGGGTTGAGGTACGAGTAGAGGACGGCGAAGAGGACGACGGTGAGGGCGATTCGCCCGACCCGGTCCCACTTGATCCGGCTGGGGCCGCTGCGCGCCGCCGGACGGGTTTTGCGGGCGGCTGGTCGGCGGCGGGGAGCCGAGCGGCTGCGACCGGCCTGCGCACGCGTTGCCATACCCGGTGCTACGCGGCCGGGCCCCGCTTTCCTGCATTTAGCTGCGGCGCTGAACGAAGGCGTTCAAGCCGGGGAACTGCGCGGAATCGCCCAGCTCCTCCTCGATCCGCAGCAGCCGGTTGTACTTGGCGACGCGGTCCGAGCGCGAGGGGGCGCCGGTCTTGATCTGGCCGGCGCCGGTGGCGACGGCGAGGTCGGCGATCGTCGTGTCCTCGGTCTCGCCGGAGCGGTGGGAGATCACCGCCGTGTAGCCGGCCTCGCGAGCGGTGCGGATCGCCTCCAGCGTCTCCGAGAGGGTGCCGATCTGGTTGACCTTGACGAGGATCGAGTTGCCGACGCCGAGGTCGATGCCGCGGCGCAGGCGCTCGGGGTTGGTGACGAAGAGGTCGTCGCCGACCAGCTGCACCCGCTCGCCGAGGCGCTCGGTGAGGAGCTTCCAGCCGTCCCAGTCCTCCTCGTCCATCCCGTCCTCGATCGAGACGATCGGGTAGCGGGAGCAGGCGTCCTCCCAGTAGGCGGCCATCTCCTCGGAGGAGAGGGTGCGGCCCTCGTGCTCGAGCTCGTAGGAGCCGCCGGAGAAGACCTCGCTGGTGGCCGGGTCGAGGGCGATGAAGACGTCGCGGCCGGGCTCGTAGCCCGCCGCCTCAACCCCGGCCAGAACCGCCTGCAGCGCCGCCTCGTTGGAGTCGAGGTTCGGCGCGAAGCCGCCCTCGTCGCCGCCGGCGGTCGAGAGGCCCTGGGAGGAGAGGGACTTCTTCAGCGCATGGAAGACCTCCGCCCCCACCCGCATGCACTCCGAGAAGCTCTCGGCGCCGGCCGGCACGATCATGAACTCCTGGAAGTCGACCGAGTTGTCGGCGTGGGCGCCGCCGTTCAGCACGTTCATCATCGGCAC
>JALYWY010000121.1 GCA_030852475.1 Actinomycetota bacterium
TGTAGGTGGTGCGCTTGGGCAGGGCTCGGCGCAGGCGCCGCTGACCCGGCGGGAAGTCGTCGGCGATGCCGGCGGCGCCCGCGGCGCCGAGCAGGGCGCCGAGGAGGCGCCGGCCGCGCAGTGCCAGCGCGGCTCCCAGCGCTCCCATGGCGGCGCCGATTCCCAGCGGCCACCAGTAGGTGCCGTGCGCCGGCTCGGCCTCGATCCGCGCCTCCGCTCCCAGCTGCTCGAACTGATCGACCAGCCATTCGGCCGCCCGGCGCTCGCCTTCGGAGGCGGACGGACGCTCGATTCGCTCCAGTTCCTCGAGCCGCTCTCGCAGCCAATTCGCTTCGTCGGGCATCCTGCGGGAAGCTAGCCGCTTACCATGGAGCCATGCTCGGCGGTGGGTCGATCACCCTCTTCCACTTTCGCGGGATCCGAGTCACGGTCGACTGGTCGTGGTTCATCGTCCTCTTCCTGGTCATCCTCTTCATGACCAGGCAGTTCGAAGACCTGCTGGGAGGCGGGGGAAGCGAGCCGTTCCTTCTCGCCCTCCTGGCCGCCGTCGGCTTCTTCGGCTCGATCCTCCTGCACGAGTTCGGCCACGCGGTCGTCGCGATGCGCAACGGGATCGGCATCTCCAGCATCCAGCTCTGGATCTTCGGCGGGATGGCGCGGATGGACCGCGAAGCGGACTCGCCGGGGACCGAACTGAAGGTGGCGCTGGCGGGGCCGGCGGTGACCGCCGCGATCGCCGTCGTCCTCGGCGCAGTCGGCGTCGCCGCCGCCGGCTGGGGGGGCTTCGAGGACGCAGTCCTGCTCGAGTCGGGCTCGGACGTCTCCGGCTTGATGGCGCTGGTCGCCTGGCTGGTGACGATCAACCTCCTCGTCCTCGTCTTCAACCTGTTGCCGGCCTTCCCGATGGACGGCGGCCGCGTCGCCCGCGCGATCGCCTGGTGGAAGTCCGGCAACCGCAACTCGGCCACCCGTTTCGCCGCCAACCTGGGGCGCGTCTTCGGCTACCTCTTCATCGGCCTCGGCATCGCCTGGGCCTTCGGCGGCAACGCCTTCGGCGGCATCTGGCTCGCCCTGATCGGGATGGTGATCAACGGCTCCGCCCGCGGCGCCGCGATGCAGACGGCGCTGACCAGCCGCATCGGCGACGTCCGCGTCGCCGACGTGATGGACCGTGAACCGGTGGTGATCCCCGGCGACCTCAGCGTCGAACGCGCCCTCGACGAGTACTTCCTCCGTTACCGCTGGCCCTGGTTCCCGGTCGTCGACGCCGCCCATCGCTTCCTCGGCCTCGTCGACCGCGACCGCGCCGACGAGGTGCCCGAGGTCGCCCGCGCCACCTCCCACGTCTCCGATCTGGTCGACCACGACATCGGCCTCTTCGTCCGCGAGGACACCCCCCTCGACTCCCTGCTCGGCAATCAGAACCTGCGCCGCCTCGGCGCCCTGATGGCCGTCGACGCCGAGGGCCGCCTCAGCGGCGTGATCACGATCGAGCAGGTGGGCCGGGCGCTGCGAGATGGCCCCGCGGGATGACGAGAGACAGATCCGCGCTCTGATCGAGCGGTGGGCTGAGGCCGTGCACGCGGGCGACCTTGAGGGCGTCTTGGCCAATCACGACGAAGAGATCGTGATGTTCGACGTGCCGCCCCCCGACGACGGAGTCCGCGGTATCGACGCCTACCACGCGACCTGGCCGCCGTTCTTCGAGTGGCAGGCGAATGGGGCGAGCTTCGAGATCGTCTCCCTCGACGTCACCGCCGGGGAGGAAGTCGCTTTCGCCCGGGCGCTCCCGCGTTGCGGCTCGGCTGAGGAACTGGCCGAGCACCCGGAGCGCCGTCTCCGCCTCACGTTGGGCCTAAGGAAGGTCGGCGAGGACTGGACGGTGGTCCACGAGCACCACTCGTTCCCTCATCGCGATTAGGCGACCGGGCGGTGCCGATCGATGATGCGGCCGAAGTCGGTCCCGGCCGGGAGGGTGCCGAAGGCTTGGCCCCAGTCGCCGGAGAGGCGGGAGGCGCAGAAGGCGCCGGCGACGGCTTCGTCGCCGTAGCGGACCAGCAGGGAGGCCTGGAGGGCGAGGGCCATCTTCTCGACGACGCGGCGGGCGCGGGCTTCGATCGTCTCCAGATCCCCGGGTAGTTCCTCGCGCAGGGAGGCGGTGAACTCCTGGAGGCGCGGCTCAGAAGCGGCTCCATCATCGACCTCGGCGAAGAAAGCCTCGACCGAGGCCGGGCTCTTGATCATCGCCCGCAGCACGTCGAGGCACTGGACGTTGCCGGAGCCCTCCCAGATCGAGTTCAGCGGGCTCTCGCGGAAGAGGCGCGGCATCCCCGACTCCTCGACGTAGCCGTTGCCGCCGAGGCACTCGAGCGCCTCGCCGGCGTGCATCGGCGCCCGCTTGCAGATCCAGTACTTGAGGACGGCGTTGGCGATCCGCTTCAGCTGCTGCGCCTCATCGTCGCCGGCGATCGCTTCGTCGTAGGCGCGGGCGAGGCGCATCGCCCCGATCGTCGCCGCCTCCGACTCGACCGCGAGGTCGGCGAGGACGTTGCGCATCAGCGGCTGCTCGCTCAGCTCGCGGCCGAAGACCGAGCGGTGGGTGGCGTGGTGGATCGCCTGCGCGACGCCGGCCCGCATCCCGGTGGCGCCGCCGAGGACGCAGTCGAGCCGGGTGTGGTTGACCATCTCGATGATCGTGCGGACCCCGGCTCCCTCCTCGCCGACCAGCCAGGCGGAGGCGGAATCGAACTCGATCTCGCTGGAGGCGTTGGAGCGGTTGCCGAGCTTGTCCTTCAGCCGCTGCAGGCGGAAGCGGTTGCGCTCGCCGTCGGGGGTCCAGCGCGGGAAGAGGAAGCAGGAGATGCCCCCGTCGGCCTGGGCGAGGACGAGGAAGGCGTCGCACTGCGGCGCCGACATGAACCACTTGTGGCCGGTCAGCTCGTACTCGGCGCCGGGGCCGCCGCCATCGACGGGGCGGGCGACGGTGGTGTTGGCGCGGACGTCGGTCCCTCCCTGCTTCTCGGTCATCCCCATCCCGGCCAGCGCTCCAGCCTTCTGCGGCGCCGGCGCGTTGGCGGGGTCGTAGGTGGAGGAGAGGAAGCGCGGCTCCCACTCCGCCGCCAGCTCCGGCTGGGTCCGCAGGGCCGGGATCACCGAGTAGGTCATCGAGATCGGGCAGCCGATCCCGGCCTCGGCCTGCGACATGCACATGAAGGCGGCGCCGCGGGCGACGTGGGCGCCGGGCTGCGGGTCCTTCCAGGGCGAGGAGTGCAGTTCGAAGCCGACTCCCACCTCCATCAGCTCGTGCCAGGAGGGATGGAACTCGGGAACGTCGACCCGGTTGCCGTAGCGGTCGTGGGTCTTCAGCTTCGGCCCGTTCTCGTTCGCGAGGCGGCCCAGCTCCTGCGCCGCCTCGCTGCCGGCGTACTCGCCCGCGGCGGCGATCCGCTCCCGGTCCCACTCGGCTCCCTCGCGCTTCACCGCCTCGACCAGCACGGTGTCGGCCTCGAAGACGTTGTAGTCGACCAGCGGCGGCGGCTGGTTGACCACCGCGTGGTTGCCGAAGGTCGGTCGTTCGACGGTTGCCATCCGTGCTGATTGTGGCATGCCCTGGCCGGTCAGCCAGGGCGCTGGGCAGATAGCATCGCCTCCCCGTGGCCAAGATCAAGGTCGAGAACCCGGTCGTCGAGCTCGACGGCGACGAGATGACCCGGATCATCTGGTCGTTCATCAAAGAGCAGCTGATCCTGCCCTACCTCGACGTCGAGCTCGAGTACTACGACCTCGGGATCGAGAGCCGCGACGCGACCGAAGACCGGATCACGGTCGAGGCCGCCGAAGCGATCAAGCGCCACGGCGTCGGCGTCAAGTGCGCGACGATCACCCCCGACGAGGCCCGGGTCGAGGAGTTCGGCCTGAAGGAGATGTACCGCTCGCCGAACGGCACCATCCGCAACATCCTCGGCGGCGTCATCTTCCGCGAGCCGATCGTGATCTCCAACATCCCGCGGCTGGTGCCGGGCTGGACGAAACCGATCGTGATCGGCCGCCACGCCTTCGGCGACCAGTACCGCGCCACCGACCTGGTGGTGCCGGGGGAGGGAACGCTGACCCTCACCTACACGCCCAAAGACGGCTCCGAGCCGGTCGAGCTCGACGTCTACGACTTTCCCGGCGGGGGCATCGCGATGGCGATGTACAACCTCGACGAGTCGATCAGGGAGTTCGCCCGCGCCTCGATGCGCTACGGCCTCGATCGCGGCTTCCCGGTTTACATGTCGACGAAGAACACGATCCTCAAGCGCTACGACGGCCGTTTCAAGGACCTCTTCGCCGAGGTCTACGAGGCCGAGTTCAAAGCCGATTTCGAGGCCGCCGGCCTCACCTATGAACACCGCCTGATCGACGACATGGTCGCCGCCGCCTTGAAGTGGGAGGGCGGTTACGTGTGGGCCTGCAAAAACTACGACGGCGACGTCCAGTCGGACACCGTCGCCCAGGGCTTCGGCTCGCTCGGATTGATGACCAGCGTGCTGATGAGCGCCGACGGGAAAACGGTCGAGGCCGAGGCAGCGCACGGCACGGTGACGCGCCACTACCGGCAGCACCAGCAGGGCAAACCCACCTCGACCAACCCGATCGCTTCGATCTTCGCCTGGACCCGCGGGCTTGCCGCTCGCGGTCGCATGGATGGAACCCCACAGGTCTCGCAGTTCGCGGAGGCGCTCGAGCGCGTCTGCATCGAGACCGTTGAAAGCGGGAAGATGACGAAAGACCTGGCGCTGCTGGTGGGCGGCGGCCAGGAGTACCAGACCACGCAGGAGTTCCTCGCCTCGATCGACGAGAACCTCCAGCGCGCGATGGCGTAGGCGTCTTCCAAACCCCCGAATCCGAGGAGTGGATTAGTGAGCACCCCTGTAAAGGTCACCGTCACGGGCGCCGCCGGCCAGATCGGCTACGCGCTCCTATTCCGCATCGCCAGCGGGCAGATGCTCGGCCCCGACACGCCGGTCGAGCTGAGCCTGCTGGAGATTCCACAGGCGATCAAAGCCGCCGAGGGCACCGCGATGGAGCTCGACGACTGCGCCTTCCCCCTGCTGCGCAAGATCGACATCACCGACGACCCGAAGCAGGCCTTCGACGGCTGCAGCGTGGGTCTCCTCGTCGGCGCGCGCCCGCGCGGTCCCGGTATGGAGCGCTCCGACCTGCTCGAGGCCAACGGCGGCATCTTCAAACCGCAGGGCGAAGCGATCAACGAGGGCGCGGCCGATGACATCAAGGTGCTGGTGGTCGGCAACCCGGCCAACACCAACTGCCTGATCGCGCTGTCGAACGCGCCCGACGTCCCGCGCGAGCGGTTCACGGCGATGATGCGGCTCGACCACAACCGGGCGATCTCCCAGGTCGCCAACAAGCTCGGCAAGCAGGTCTCCGCGGTCACCAACATGACCGCCTGGGGGAATCACTCCCCGACCCAGTACCCGGACCTCGTCAACGCCAAGGTGGATGGCGGCAGCGCCTGGGACGCAGTCGACGACGAGGCCTGGATCGCCGACGAGTACATCCCCCGCGTGGCGAAACGCGGCGCCGAGATCATCGACGCACGCGGCGCCTCCAGCGCCGCCTCCGCCGCCAACGCGGCTATCGACCACATCCACGACTGGGTGTTGGGCACCCCCGACGGTGACTGGGTCTCGATGGGTGTTCCGGCTGACGGTTCCTACGGCATCGGCGAGGGAATCGTCTGCGGCATGCCCTGCACCTGCACCGGCGGTGAGTGGAGCATCGTCCAAGGGCTCGACATACCGGAGTTCTCGCGGGAGCGCATCGACCGCAGTGTCATGGAGCTGCAGGAGGAGCGCGACGCGGTCAGTCAGCTGGGACTGGTCTAGAAGCTGAAGAAAACTCCACTAAAAAAGAGGCCGGCGAATCGCCGGCCTCTTTTGTGAAGAACAGGTAACAGTCAGTACCGATCAGCCGCCGGCCGGGTAGTACTGCCGCCCGTCCTTTTTCACGCGGCCCTCTTTCTCGAGGTCACCGAGGACTCGGTACAGGTAGTTCGGCTTGATTTTCATCGTCTTGGCCACATCAGATGCGCTGATGCCGGGCTGCGACTCGATCAGTTTCACCGCCTGATCGGCGCGGGTGCCGCCGCGGCGTTTACGCCGTTTGCGTGGAGCGCCGGTTTTGGCTTTGCTGGAGCTGCCGCGAGGGCGACCTGGGGGCCGGCCGGGGGGGCGACCGGGGCCGCGACGCGTGGCTTTGCCACCGAGGGCGGCGAGGGCCTGCTCAGCTTGCTTGAGCTGATCCTCGAGCTCGCGAACGGTCCTCTCGAGGGCCTCGCGGGCTACGTCCAAATGGTTGGTGCTGGGGGGCATCTAGTTCCTTTCCATCCAAAGTTTAGGAATACCCTGGAGGGGAGTCTGCCAGAGTCACACACACTGTGACAGTTGCCAGAGACGAATAACAGGGATATTTCGTCTACGCGGTGCGTTCGGCTTGACGCTCGGGAGAGATCCGGACCACGTTCCGGGCCAGCCCCACTTTCTCCATGCCGGCGATGATCAGTCCCGAGGGATCGGGCTCCCACCGTTTCAAACCGTGCACGGCGGAACGCGGGAACGCATGATGATTGTGGTGCCAAGACTCTCCCAGGGACGGCAGGGCCAGCCAAAAAACATTCGTGGAATGGTCGTCCGTGTCGAAGCGGCGGCTGCCGAGGAAGTGGCAAACGGAGTTGACGCTCCAGGTCACGTGGTGAACGAAGAAGATGCGGACGAACCCACCCCAGAGCAGTGCGGTGAGAGCGCCTAGGAGGGTACCGGCGACGAGATAGCCGGCAAGGGCGGGAATCGCGAGGCTGAGCAGTACGAGCAGCGGGAATTGGCGACTGATCGTTCGCATCACCGGGTCCTCATAAAGGTCAGGTGCGTACTTCTTCCAGTCGGCGCGGCCCTGTGAGGACATCAGCCAACCGGTGTGGGCATGCCAGAGGCCGGAGAAGACCCCCTTGACGCCACCGTCCGGGCTGACGTGAGGGCTATGAGGATCACCCTCTTCATCGGTGTGGGCGTGGTGCTTACGGTGATCGGCGACCCAGGAGATCACCGGTCCTTGCACCGCCATCGAGCCGAGGATCGCGAACAGGTACTCGATCGGTTTGAAGGTCTGGAAGGAGCGGTGGGTGAGGAGACGGTGGAAGCCGACGGTGATCCCGATCGCGGTTACCAGGTACATCACCGCTGCGATCACCAGGTCAGCGGCGCTGACCCAGCTGTTCCAGAGGAGCGCGATCGCCACCAGGGTCGCGATGAAGGGGACGACGACGGCTCCGAGGTTGACGACCTTCTCGGTGCGATCCATCTCATGCTCGTGCATAAATCGAAAATACGCGAGTTGGAGAAGATGTTTTGGCTACAGTGCAAAATGTTCAGATATAAAATTGTGAGATAGATGCCAAAAACCTTGGATTTGGAGCCCTGGCGGGCACTGCCCTCTCAGGTTGCGGACCTGATCGAGCCCGAGCTGCCGGCGATCACCGAGGAGATCCTCGAGACGATCGCCCGCGACGTGCCGGAGTACGCCCGGCCGCTCGAGGGACGCTTTGGCCGCGGGATCAGGACCGGCGTCGGTGAGGCCCTGCTCCAGTTCGTCGCCCTGATCCGCGATCCCGACCAGGGGCGAGAGCGGGGCCGGGAGGTCTACGTCGAACTCGGCCGTGGGGAGCAGCGGGTGGGACGGACCCTGGATTCGCTGCAGGCGGCCTACCGGATCGGCGCCCGGGTGGCATGGCGACGGATCGCGGCCGCAGGGCGGCGGGCAAATCTCGAGACCGAGCCTCTGACCCTTCTGGCGGAGGCGATCTTCGCCTACATCGACGAGCTCTCCGCCGACTCCGTCGAGGGCTATGCCGAAGCGCAGGCGGCGGTGGAGGACCTGCGACGGCGGCGGCGGCAGGAGCTGGCGATCCTGCTCCTGCGGGATCCGCCGACTCCAGCGGCCGACATCGCCGCCACCGCTCAGTCGGCCGGCTGGCAGCTGCCGGGGAAGCTGGCGGCGATCGCCTGCGCCGACGACGACCTCAGCGCGATCGCCGGCCGCCTTCCCGTCGAAGCCCTCGTGACCGTCCTCGACGGCACCGGTTGCGTTCTCCTCCCCGACCCTGAGGGACCGGGCCGGCTCGACCAACTGCGGCGCGCGGCCTCGAGGGGACTCTTGGCGCTGGGTCCCGCGACCGAGCCCTCCCATGCATCGAAGTCATGGGGGCTGGCGAAGGCCCTCCTCCTCGCGACGCAAGGCGGGGCGATCTCGGGTGGGGGACTGCTCCGCGCTGAGGACCACCTCGCCGATCTCCTCCTCGCCGGCAACCCGCAGCTGACCGCGCTGCTCGCCGCCCGTCGTCTTGCTCCTCTCGACGAGCTCACCACTCGCGCCCAGCAGCGCATGCGAGAGACCGCCCTCGCCTACGTCCGCCACCACGGCAACGCCGTCGCCATGGCCGCCGAGCTCCGGGTCCACCCCCAAACCGCCCGCTACCGCATCGCCCGCCTGCGGGAGCTATTCGGCGAGGACCTTGATGACCCTGACGCCCGCTTCGAGCTGGAGCTGGCGCTGCGGGCGTCGCGGTAGGGAGGGATCCGGTCATCCCCTGAGCGAATTGGGTCGCGTCCCTATCGGGACAGCTCCATCAGATGGAGCCCGCCTATGGCGGGCAAAAGACAGATTGCATATCGCGCGCTTCGCGGACATTCGCTCAGGGGACGACCGGATCCCTTTCCCACAGCCTCCGGCAGACGCTCTTACGCGAGACCGCAAAAACCCTTGTAGAGCCCGGGTTTCTGCGGTCTCGGCGAGTTGAGGTGCGTGTGGGGAAGGGTCCGGTTGCCCTCCGCGGGAATGTTCGCGAAGCGGCGATATGCAATCTGATTCATGCCTGCCATAGGCAGGCAGCATCTGACCGGAGCAGGCCCCGCTAGGGGCGCGACCCAATTCCCGCGGAGGGCGACCGGACCCTCTACCGCCGCGCTCTATTTCCGGTACTTGCTGCGCTTCTGTGGATACGTCCGGAAGACGTGGTCCCAGATCGGCGAGGAGACGCCGTAGCCGTAGCTGTGGTCCTGGAAGTGGTGGCGCATGTGGTGTTCGCGCAGCCGCTTGCCGAAGTCGCTCTTGGGGACGAAGTGATGGACGTAGTAGTGCGTGTAGTCGTAGAAGAGGTAGCCGACGATGAATCCGGCGAAGAGCGGAAAGGCGGCGTCGCCGAGGATCGCCCAGAAGCCGAGGAAGAAGAGCGCGGCCAGCGGGATCGAGACCGACGGGGGCATCACCAGCCGCATCTTGTCGTTGGGGTGATCGTGGTGGACGCCGTGGATGATGAAGTGCATGCGGCGGCCGAAGGCGTTGTCGGGCTCCCAGTGGAAGACGAGCCGGTGCAGCCAGTACTCGGTCAGCGTCCAGACCGCGATTCCGGCCAGCGTCAGCAGGGCCAGCTGCCAGGCCGCGTAGCCGCGATCAGCCCCGATCCACTCCATCGCCACCACCACCGGGACGAAGATGATCGCCGGCACCGCGGGGTGGACGCGGGAGAAGAAGTTGAGGAAGTCGCTCTTGAAAAGTGGGGGAGAAGCGGAGAGCTTCTCCGTCCGGGAATGACTCTCCATCGGCGGAAATACTAGCGCCGCCGACCCGCGTTCTCGGAAGACGCAGGGAAGCTGTGACGAAGCTGTTTCAAAGAGGTAGCGATTTGCGGAAACGGCCCCTGCGGCTACCCAGAGACGATGCAAATATGCGCGCCGATGCCGCGCAAGCCAAAGCCCCCGACGTGCGAGGACTGCTATTTCCGCAAAAACCTCCTCTGCGCCCTGGAGCTGAACGAGGCCTGCACCACCTTCCGCCCCAACCGACCAGAGGGCCTAGTGCCACCAAGGCAGCCAGTGCTTCTGATGCGCGCCCCGCGCTGGGCATCCCGTCCCGCTTAGCCGTTCCTCCGGCGGGTGGCGACGATCGGGAGGACTCTCCCGGTAGGGAGAGCCCCCGATCGGAGACAGGACCCGCCCGCCAGAGCTCCCTCTTTTAGCCGCCTTCGTCCAACTGCTCAAAGCGGCACTCGGACGGCCGTTTGTCGTCCCGGAACCGGTGAAACCGAGCTCCATGCCGAATCCGCCCCCCGGC
>JALYWY010000123.1 GCA_030852475.1 Actinomycetota bacterium
TAGCCGACCGCCGCCCAGGTGACGGTGGCGACCGCGATCGCGGCGACGCACATCATGAAGGTGTTGAGGGTGTTCTTCGAGCGCACCAGCCCGGCGTAGAAGAGGCCCAGCGCCGGCGTCATCAGCAGCACCAGCGCCGTCGCCATCAGCATCCAGGCGGTATCCCCCGTGTCGATCGCGGCGATCATTTGCCCACCGGCGTCACGGCGCCTTCGTCGGTGTCTCCGGTGCGGATCCGCACCGCCCGCTCAAGCGGGAGGACGAAGATCTTGCCGTCGCCGACTTCGCCGGTGCGCCCGCCTTCGCAGAGCGCTTCGACGGTCTTGTCGACGAAGCCGTCGGAGACGGCGACCTCGAACCTGACCTTGTCCGAGAGGCCCATCTGCACGGTCGTGCCGCGATAGGTCTCAACCCGGTCCATCTCACCGCCGTGGCCCTGAACGCGACTGATCGAGAACCCACGCACTTCGGCTCGATGCAGCGCCTCCAGGACCTGGTTCGCCTGCTCGGGGCGAACGATCCCGATTACCAGTTTCACTGTCTCTCCCTCTCCGCTTGATGACGATGCCGCTGCGGTGCGCGAGCCTATCGGGATGGCAACTGGGATTGCGCCCTCCCCGCCCATCGCGGCCGCCGGCCGCGCCTCCCTACAATCAGGTCCGAATGGCCACGCGGGTCCGCAGGCGGCGACGCAAGCCGCACCATCCCATCTGGCACAAGATCGCGATCCCGCTCGGGGTTCTCGCTGCGCTTGTGGCGATCAGCGGTGGGATCGCCGCTGCCTGGGCGCTCAACATCTACAACTCGGCGCCGCCGCTCTCGAGCCTGAAGCCGGTGCAGAAGGGGCGGTCCTCGGCGATCTACGCCGCCGACGGCAGCCTGATCGGGTTCATCCGCTCCGAAAACGTGCGCCAGCCGTTGCCGGGCAAGTCGCTGCCGGCGGTCCTGAAAGAGGCCACGGTCGCGATCGAGGACAAGAACTTCTACGAGCACGGCGCCCTCGACTACGAAGGCATCGCCCGCGCCGCCTGGAAGGACCTGCAGGCCGGCGCGCCGGTCCAGGGCGCCTCGACGATCACCCAGCAGCTGGTTCGCAACCTCTACATCTCCAACCCCGAGAACACGATCGAGCGAAAGCTGAAGGAAGCGCGGCTGGCGGTCGAATTCGACGACAAGCACAGCAAGGAGTGGATCCTCAAGGAATACCTCAACACCGCTCCTTACGGGACGGTCGAAGGGCAGACCGCGGTGGGGGCCGAGGCGGCGGCGCAGACCTACTTCAGCAAGCCGGCGAAAGAGCTGAACCTGACCGAGGCGGCGATGATCGCCGGCCTCCCGCAGGCGCCCTCCGAATACAACCCCTTCCTCGACCCGAAAGCGGCGTTGAAGCGGCGCAACGAGGTGCTGGCGGCGATGGCCGACGAGGGCTACATCACCGAGGAGGAATACCGCGAGGCCAAGACCCGCGGGCTCGGCACCGACCCCGGCGAGAAGTACCAGGTGATCAAGGACCCGTTCCTCTTCGACCTCGTCCAGAACGAACTGATCCAGCGCTACGGGATCAACACCGTCCGCAACGGCGGCCTCAAGGCCTACACGACGATCGACCCGGACCTGCAGCAGAAGGCCGAAGAAGCGGTCGAGAACTACTGCTACGTCTGCTACCCGGAAGGCGGCCCGGCGGCCGGGCTGGCCTCGGTCGAGCCCGAGACCGGCGCGATCGTCGCCCTCGCCGCGACCGAAGGCTACGAGGACGAAGAGCAGTTCAACTACGCCTGGCAGGCGCACCGCCAGCCCGGCTCCTCGTTCAAGACGATCGTCCTCGCGGCGGCGGTGAAGGAGGGGATCGACCCCGGCAGCACCTACTACAGCGGCGCCTCGCCGATGACCCTGGAGATCCCCGGCGGCGGCACCTGGACCGTCAACAACTCCGAGGGCGACGGCGGCAGCACGATGTCGCTCGAATCGGCGACCTGGGCCTCGGTCAACACCATCTTCGCCCAGCTCGACCTCGACGTCGGGCCCGAAGACGTGACCGAGGTGGCGAAGGAAATGGGGATCGAGGCCGAGCTGCAGTCGGTCCCGGCGGAGGGCCTCGGCGGCCTCGGCTACGGCGTCACCCCGCTGGAAATGGCCAACGCCTACGCGACCCTCGCCAACGGCGGCGTCCACCACGACGCCACCGCGGTCAGCAAAGTCGTCTTCCCCAAC
Source organism: Actinomycetota bacterium (assembly GCA_030852475.1). Lineage (GTDB taxonomy): Bacteria > Actinomycetota > Thermoleophilia > Solirubrobacterales > 70-9 > VAYN01. Next base: position 2,212 of record JALYWY010000123.1, read on the forward strand.
GGCAAGGTCGACAACTTCGAGAAGGACCCCGGCAAGCGCGTCTTCACCGAGGGCCAGGCCTACGAAGTGACCCGCATCCTCGAGGGCGTGATCACGCAGGGCACCGGCGCCGGCTACACCTACATGGGCTGTTCCGACGCGGCCGGCAAGACCGGCACCTCGGAGGAGCTCTCCGACGCCTGGTTCGTCGGCTACACGCCGCTCTTCTCGACCGCGGTCTGGGTCGGGCATCCGACCTCGCGCGAATACACCGGTTACGGCGGTCCCACCGCCGGCCCGATCTGGGCCAACTTCATGTCGTCCGCCCACGAAGGCGAATGCCCTGAATTCGAGACCCCGAGCTCACTGCCCGAACTCGACGGTCTCGACAGCGACCACACCTCGGACTCCGAATACGAAAGCTACGAAGGCGAAGAAGAATTCGGCGGCGAAGAAGAGACCGAAGAGCCCGAGGCCAAAGACGAGGCGGACGGCGAAGAAGCCGCCGAAGAAGAGGCTCCGACCCCGACCCCGGAAAGCACCCCCGCCCCGGAACCGGACCCCGCGCCCGCACCGCCCGCAGGCGGCGGCATCAGCGCCGGCTGATCAGTCGAGCCCGGCGACGATCAGGGCGTAATCCACGGCGCGCTAGTCCCCGATCAGCTCGATCCGGTAGCCGTCGGGGTCCCTGACGAAGGCGATGCGGTGTCCCTCGGTGCGGCCGCCGGGGCGGTAGGGGGGCTTTTCGGGCTCGATGCCGAGCTCGGCGAGGCGGGCGAGGGTGCCGTCGAGGTCGTCGACGCCGAGGGCGATGTGGTTGTAGCCGGTGCCGTGGTCGTACTCGGCGACGCCGTGGTTGTAGGTGAGCTCGAGGCGGGGGTCTTCGCCGGGCATCGCCATGAAGACGTTGATCGCCTCGTCGCCGATCGGCATCCGCCGCACCTCGACGAAGCCGAGCTTCTCGTAGAAGTCGACCGAGCGATCGATGTCGCCGATCCGGTAGCAGGTGTGGAGGAAGGTTGGCACCGGGAGTGATCAAGGTTACCGGGGGTGGAAATCACCCAAAACCAGGTAACAGCTTCTTCTTCCGTTGAACTCGCCCGACGGGCGTATTACCGTGGCCCGTCGTCTCTTCGGGGGCCAGCCCCTCGACGTCCAACCTTCCCTCACAGAAAGGCACCCTTTGCACACGCTTTCACGTCGCGCTCGCCTGCGCGCTCTCGTCATCTCGGCTTCCGTCGCCGCGCTCGCCCTCGTCGCCCTCGGCGCCGGGTCCGCCAGCGCCGCCGACCCCGTCATCATGGAGCTCTCCAAAGGGAAGCTGAAATTCTCCGGCCCGGAGTCGGTCATCGCCGGCGAAAAGCTCGAAATCGTCAACGAGACGAACCCGAAACAGGTCGGCCCGCACACCTTCACGCTGGTCACCAAAGCCTCGCTGCCGAAGACGCGGAAAGCGATGAACAGCTGCTTCGCCCCGAAAAAGATCTGCCTGGCTATCGCCCAGTGGCACGGGTTCAACCCGAAAACCGAACGGATCTCGAAGAACCTGGTCAAGGCCGGCCCCGCCGGCTGGAGCACGATGGGTGACGCCACCGGCAAGAAGGGCGACTCCTGGTACACCGAAAAGAAAGGCGCCACGTTCTCGCAGGCCGTGACCGCCACCCCGGGTACCACCCTCTACTACATCTGCGCCGTCCACCCGGAAATGCAGGGTGACGTCGAAGTGAAAGAGGCGCCCGTCACCCCGCTGCCCGCGCCGACCAGCTAACGGCGACGTCTGGGCAGCCCTCAGCTACGCCCCGCTTCGGGCGCCGAGCCTTCCTCGGCGCCCTGGGCGGCGGCACCCTGGCCACGCTCCTGCCCCTGCGGGGCGGGAGCGGCGGCCTGCTGCCGCTGACCGCGGAGCCGCCGCCGGCGCTCGCCGCGGTCCCCTTCCGCTCGCGGCTGCCGATCCCCCGGGTCCTCGACGAAGACCACATCCGGATCCCGATCCGCGAGGCCGAGCAGCAGATCCTCCCCGGCCGTAAGACCAGGCTCTGGACCTTCGGCGGCACCTTCCCGGGCCCGACGATCCGCCGCCGCGCCGGCCGGCGCACCCGCGTCACCTTCGAGCACCAGCTGCCCGAGGAGGCGGGGGAGCTCTCGATCCACCTCCACGGCGGCCACAACCGCACCCAGTTCGACGGCCAGCCCGGCGGCTTGACCAAGCGCCAGCCGATCTCCTACTTCTGCCGGATCCCCAAGGGCCTCTCGGCCCGCGAGTCCGGCAATAACCTCCTGCTCGAGCCCGGCGGGGAGAAAACCTACGTCTACGACCTGGTCGAGAACGGCAAGCCCGAACGCGCCTCGTTCCAG
>JALYWY010000124.1 GCA_030852475.1 Actinomycetota bacterium
GACTTCGGGATGACGAAGAAGATCGACCGCGAGCAGATCCTGCTCGAGCAGCGCGCCTTCGACGCCGCCTCGCGCGACGACCCGGAGGCCTACCGCCAGGCCCTGCACGACCTCGGCTTCGTCAAGAAGCCCTCGAAGCTCGACGCCGAGCGGTTGCTCGACCACATGCGCGTCGTCGGCGGCTGGTTCGTGACGGAGGACCGGGACCTGGAGATCACGCCGCGGCGGGTGATGAAGATCATCGAAGCCACCAACGACCCGCGCTCGGAGTACTACGACGTGATGCGGCGCGCGTCGCTGCCCGCCGACGAGCTGATGGGGCGGCGGATGGAAATCGGCGTCGTCGCCGTCCTCGGCCAGCTGCGGGCGAAGCGAAACTGGCACCGGATCGCCCGCGAGTGGGTCTACGCGGACCCCCCGGCGACCGAGCTCGGCGAGCTGGAGTGGGACTACTTCGAGGAGCGCGGGGTCAAGCGAACCCCCGGTCTGGCCGAAACTCTCTAGGCCACTGGAACGAACGGAGGAACGATGCGCAGGATCAAACGCGGTTGGGGACTGACCAAGAAAAGCTGGGCGCTCTTGAAAGAGCACCCCTCGCTGATCCGGTTCCCCCTCTACGGCGGCGTCGCGACGACGCTGCTGGCGATCGTCTTCCTCGGCCCGGGCCTGTACCTCTGGGACGACGACCAGCTGGCCGGCGCGATCCCGCTGATCGTGATCGGCGTCTACGTGCTCAGCCTCGTCGGCTTCTACTTCAGCGTCGGCCTCGCGGCCTGCGCCGACAGGATCTTCCGCGGCGAAGAAGCGACCGTCTCCGACGGGCTCGCCGTCGCCCGCAGCCGCTTCGCCCAGATCAGCGGCTGGGCCGCGGTCTCGGCCGCGATCAGCCTGGTGATGGGCGTGCTGGAAAACCAGGGCGGGACGCTCGGCACGATCGCCGCCCGCCTGGTCGGGATGGCCTGGACTCTGGTCACCTTCCTCGCGGTCCCGGTGATCGCGATCGAGGGCACCGGCCCGTTCGAGACGATCAAGCGCTCCGCCTCGCTCTTCCGCGAGCGCTGGGGCCAGCAGATCACCGGCAACATCGCGATCGGCGCCGCCGTCTTCCTGCTCGGCGTGCTGCCGGCGGCCGCCCTGATCGTCGGCGGCGTCGTCCTCTGGTCCTCGGCTTCCTTCCTCGGCGCGCTGCTGGTGATCGTCGGGGCGCTGGTGCTGGCGATCTCGCTGCTGGTGTCGCGCGCCCTCAACGGCATCTTCGGCGTCGCCCTCTACCGCTACGCGCTCGACGGCGAGACCGTCGGCGGTTTCACCCAGGAGGACCTGGAGTCGGCGGTGAGGGTGAAGCACGGCCGCAACGCGCCGCCGACCGCGACGCCCGGCACCGTCTGAGCCGCGCGGCGTGCTGATCGAGGTCCCGCAGGCGCAGGCGCAGGCCATCCTCGGCGCGATGCGCGAAGTCGCCTTCGAGCACGGGGGCGGCGTCGCGACCGAGATGGACCGGGAAACGATCGTCAGCGCCGGCGCGATCGTGCTGGGGCTCGATGCGGTCGACGTAGACGCGCTGGCGCCGGTCGAGCCGTCGACGCTCGCCGCCGCGATCGACAGCCCCGAGGAGGCCGAGCGGGCGGTGCGGATGCTGGCGGTGATGTCGCTCGCCGACGGCGTCGCCGACGCCGGGAAGACGGCCCTGGTGCGCTCCTACGCGGAGGCGCTCGGGGTCCGCGACGGCTACCTCGAGATCCTCGCCGAGGTGGCCGAGGACGAGATCGCCCAGGCCACCGCCTGCATGGTGCGCAAGAACGCCGAAAGCTTCCCCCATCTCGACTCGAGCCGGCTGGCGATCAGCGCGATCGCCCCCTTCCTCCCCTACCGGGACGCCCCCGACCCCGAGCTGGAGGCCCGCTACAAGACGCTCGGCGAGCTGCCGCCGGAGACCTTCGGGCGCGCCTTCTACGAGCACTTCCACCGCAACTCGTTCGAGTTCCCCGGCCACCCCAACGGCCTCGCCGAGGGCTTCACCACGCCCCACGACTCCAGTCACGTCCTGAGCGGCTACTCGACCAGGGAAATGGGCGAGCTCTGCGTCTCCACCTTCATCGGCGCGATGCACCCGGACCACCCGATGGCGGCCGAGGTGCTGCCCGTGATCTACAGCTGGCACCTCGGGGTGAAGCTGAACGAGATCGCCAACAGCTCCCACGGCGCCTTCGAGCCGCGCCACTTCTGGACCGCCTGGGAGCGCGGCGCCGCGACCACCGTCGACGTCGTCGCCGCGGACTGGGACTTTTGGGGGGCGACGCCGGTGCCGCTGGAGGAGCTGCGCGCCGAGTACGGCGTGCGCCGGTCGAGCCGGAGCTGCTCGCCTGATGCCCGAGCTCGAGGTCCGCAGCCTGACCAAGCGCTACGGCTCCACCGTCGCCGTCGACGACCTCTCGTTCGCGGTCGAGGCCGGCCGGGTGACCGGTTTCCTCGGGCCCAACGGCGCCGGCAAGACGACGACGATGCGGGCGCTGCTCGGGCTGCTGCGGCCGACCCGCGGCGACGCCCTGGTCGAGGGCCGGCCGCCGACGGCAATGGAGGACCCGCTGCGGACGATCGGGGCGGCGCTGGAGGCGACCGCCTTCCACCCGGGGCGCAACGGGGTCAACCACCTGCGCACGCTCGCCGCCGCGGCGCGGATCCCGCGCTCGCGGGTCGACGAGGTGCTGGAGCTGGTCGAGCTGACCGGGGCCGAGCGGCGGCGGGTGAAGGGCTACTCGCTGGGGATGCGCCAGCGCCTGGCGCTGGCGGCGGCGCTGCTCGGGCAGCCGCGGATCCTGATCCTCGACGAGCCGGCCAACGGGCTCGACCCGAAAGGGATGCGCTGGCTTCGCGACCTGCTGCGCGCCCAGGCGGCGGAAGGGCGGACCGTGCTCGTCTCCAGCCACCTGCTCAGCGAGGTGGCGCAGACGGCCGACGAGCTGATCGTGATCCGCGACGGCAGCCTGGTCGCGCAGGGCTCGATGGCCGAGCTGACGGCCAAAGGCGGGATGCGAACCCGGGTGAGGGCCTCGCAGCCGGACCAGCTGGCCGCGGCGCTCGCCGAGCAGGGAGCGACGGTCGGCAGCGTCGAGGAGGGGGCCTTCGAGGTGCGCGGCGTCAGCGGCGAGCAGATCGGCGACCTGGCGTTGCGCCAGGGAATCGCGATCTACGAGCTCGCCCCGCAGGGCTCGAGCCTCGAGGAGAGCTTCTTCGAGCTGATGGGCGAAGAGGAGGGCGACGGGTGAGCCTGCTCCGCAGCGAGTGGATCAAGCTGTTCACCACCCGGACGACCTGGGTGATGCTGGGGATCGGGCTCTTCTGCGAGGGGCTCTTCGCCGGCCTGATCGTCGGCCTCGTCCCCTTCGAAGACCTCGACGGCGTGGAGGAAATCATCACGGGCACCGGCCTGCTGATGACGCTGTTGCTGGTTCTCGGGGTCTTGATCATCACCACCGAGTTTCGCCACGGCACCGCCAGCTCGACCTTCCTCGTCTCGCC
>JALYWY010000127.1 GCA_030852475.1 Actinomycetota bacterium
AGTCCTACCACCGCTTCCTGCGCGAAGGGATGCGCGGCGGCTACGCCGCCGAGGACGGCGCCGCCCTCCACTTCACCGGCGAGGAACTGAGTCGCGTCGTCGCCTCCAGGCCGGAGGCGCGCGGCTACCGCCTCGACGTCGCCGGCTCACGGGTGGTGGAGATGCGGATCGCGACGACCTACCTCGGGGACCGCAACGTGGTGCCCGAGGCGCCCCTGCCCGAGGCGCTCTCGACCGCCCCCGCGGCCTGATGTCCGGCAACGGGCGCCTCTCGTCCGCCGCCACGCCGGTCCGCCGGATCCTCGCCCTGGGCGGGCACGAGTTCAGCTCCCGGCCGCCGGACCGCGCCGTCTGCGAGCTGCTGCTGCGGCTGGCGCACGAGCGGGGCGGCGAGCGGCCGCGGATCTGCATCCTGCCCTCCGCCAGCGGCGATGCCTCCGACCAGATCGCCAGCTTCTACTCGGCCTTCGGCGAGCGGCCCTGCGAGCCCTCCGACGTCTCCCTCTTCCGCCTGGGCCGGCGGCCGCTGGCGCTGCGCGACCACCTCCTCGGACAGGACCTGATCTACGTCGGCGGCGGCAGCATGGTCAACCTGCTCGCGGTCTGGGAGGCGCATGACATCGCCTCGATCCTCAGCCTCGCCTGGCGCCAGGGGATTGTCCTCGCCGGCCAGAGCGCCGGCGCGATGTGCTGGTTCGAAGCCGGGATCACCAAGTCCTCGGGGAAGCCGCTGGCCGCCGCCGGCCTCGGGCTCCTCGCGGGCAGCCTCTGCGTCCACTACAACAACGAGCCTGAGCGGCGGGCCGCCTATCTGAGCGCGGTCGACGAGGGGATGCCGAGCGGCTACGGGCTCGACGACTACGCGGGGTTGCTCTGGGAGGGCGAAGGAACGCCCTCGGCTCTGACCGCCCGCCGCGGCGCCCGCGCCTACCGGGTCAGCAGCCGCGGCGGCGAGGTCGCCGAGTCGCCGCTGCCGGCCCGGTTCCTGCCAGCCCCGGCCCCAGCCGCCCTGCGCGAGGACATCGCCGAGTTCCGGCGGATCAAGACGATGCGGAAGCGCGCCGGCTGGCTCGGCTGAGCGACCCGGAGTCTCCCCACTTCCGGCGCTGAGAATTTACATTCCGCGCGTAACACGTAGAAACTTTTCGTCTACATTCGTGCCATCATGGAGGCGCTGAGGATGGAGGACCGCGTGGACAGATGGAACGACGACCGGCTCGACGAGCTGAGCCGGCGCATGGACCAGGGCTTCAAGGAACTGCGGGGGGAGATGCGGGAAGGCTTCGCGAGGATCGACAAGCGGTTCGAGCGCCTGTACTACGTAATGATCACGGCGTCAGTCAGCTTGGTCGCGAGCGTGGTTCTTAGCCTGTCCTTCGGCTGAAGCTCACTCCCCCGCGGCCGGGGGCGCGGTCGGGTCCTCGCTCTCCTCGCCCAGTTTCTCGCGGGCGATGAAGTCCTCGGCCAGCAGCAGGTTCTCGCGGGAGCGCTCGACGACGTTGAGGAGGTCGCTCATCAGCGCCACCTCCTCGACCTGCTCCTTGACGAACCACTGCAGGAAGTGCTCGGCCCGGTAGTCCTTGATCTCGCGGGCGAGCTCGAAGAGGGCGAAGATCTCGTCGCTGACCCGCTGCTCCTGCTCGAGCGCCATCCGCACCGGGGCGCTGCCGTCGGCGAAGCTCGTCTGCTGGGCGTTGATGTCCGGGATCCGCACCTCCTCGCCGACGTCGAGCAGGTACCGGATCATCATCATCGCGTGCTCGCGCTCCTCCAGCGCCTGGCGATAGAAGAAGGCGGCGAGGCGCGGCAGGGTCGCGGCGTCGTAATAGACCGCAGCGGCCACGTACTGCTGCGAGGCGGCGAACTCGTTGGCGATCTGCTTGTTGAGGGCGTTGGCGAAAGTCTGGTCGGGCATCTCGGCTCCTTCTCTGACTGGCGGGAGGATCAACCTAACCTAGGGCGCGGTCAGAGGCGCCAGCGGAAGCCGATCTCCTCGATCGCCGGCTCCAGCGGGCTGGTCGGCAGCCCCGGCTTGGTCGCCTGCTCGGGGTCGTTGTAGCCGCCGGGGGCGACGTCGTTGGGGGTGTCGGGGTGGAAGATCGAGGCCAGGTACTGGATCTGGCCTCGGCCCTGGCCGAGCTCGGTCTGGCCACCTCCGTAGGCGCCGATCCCGCGCTCCTCGCAGTAGTCGTAGGCGGCGAAGAGGTTGCGGATCGGGCCGAAGCGCGAAGGCTTGACGTTGACCGTCTTCGGGGGCGACCAGGGCATCGCCTCGATGTCGGCGATCGAGTGGATCGGGGCGTCCCAGGTGACCCGCTCGGAAACCGGGTCGAGCAGCGGTTTCGTCTCCTCGGTCACGTCGGGGTCCTCGAGCCAGGCGTCGGGGAAGGTCTCGATCAGCTTCGCGTAGAGCTCGGGGTCGGTCTCGACGTCGACCGGGGTGCCTTTGTAGAAGCCCTTGAGGGCGAGCGAGTCGACGGCGCCGGTCTCGGCCAGCGCCGCGATCAGCTCGTCGTCCCAATCGTTGGCCGGGTCGAGCTTGAAGCGCAGCGTCGGGTAGACCTCGAGGCGGGCAAGCAGCGGCTCGATCGAAGAGCGCGCCCCCTCTTCGAACGGTGCCAGCCGCATCGAGTTGACGAAGTTCAACGGCTTTGGCTCACGGCTGAGGACGGCGGCGAGGTTGGTCCCGGCCTGCCGCAGCGCCAGGTCGAGCGCCGCCGACTCGAAGGCCCAGCGGCGGTAGTCGTAGGAGATGTCCTCCCGCTCCGGCTTGCCGGCCGGGAAGAGGTCGATTTCCTCGAGCCGGTCGGAGAACTCGGCAAAGGTGAACTTGCCGGTCAGCCCCTCGGGCGGCCCGTGGTCCTGTTGGGCGATGTGATCGACGGCGTCGTAGACGACGTCCTCGCCGATCCCCTCCTGGCCACCGCCACCGAACCTGACGATCGTCGTCAGCCGTTCGAAGGAGCCGGCATTGAGGCTCAGGCCCTCGAACTCACAGCTCTCTATTTGAAGCGGCAGGTCGGCGATCGCGTCGAAGCTGGCCATCGCCACAACCTAGCGAGCGACCCGCAGCGTCTTCAGCTCACGGTCGCTGCCGCCGCGGACGTAGCCGCCGTGGGCGAGGCTTTCGCGGATGAAGTCGAGCGTCTCCGGGGTGAGCCGCTCGCCGGGGAGGACGTTGGGGATCCCGGGTGGGTAGGCGGCGAGGCCCTCGGCGGCGACGTGGCCGGCGGCGGCGTCGAACGGCACCACTTCCTGGGGGCCGAGGAAGGCTTCGCGCGGCGTCAGCACCAGCTCCCCCCAGGGCGGCGCCGGCGCCAGCTTCTCGTCCGGTGCCCCCGGCGTCTCCTCCAGCTGCTCGACCGCCTGGCGCAGCCCGGCGACCAGCCGCTCACCCGCCTCCCCGGCGCGCTCGCCGACGCCGAAGATGGCGACGACGACGTTGCCGGAGTAGAGCTCGAGGTCGACGTCGCTGACCTGGAAGGCGGTCTTCCACAGGCGCTGGGCGCTGGAGCCGGTGCCGCGCACGTCGATCCCCAGCCGCAGCGGGTCCCAGCCGGCGACTCCCGGCTGCCCCACCATCCGCTCGTCGAGGACGTCGAGGCCGGGGATCTCGCGGACCCGCTCGCGGATCTTCTCCAGCGCCGCCAGCGTCTCGCCCAGCATCTCCTCGCCGTGCACGTAGATCTGCCGCCGCGCCGCGTCGAGGGAGCCGGTGAGGAGACCGCTGGGGCTGGTCGTCTCGACCAGGCTGACGCAGCGGTCTACCACGGCGTCGTCGATCCGCCCGCCGCGGCCGACGTGGATCATCGCCGACTGGGTGAGGCTGCCGACGATCTTGTGGGTCGAGGAGGTGACGAGATCGGCGCCGGAGGCGAGCGCGTCGGGCGGCAGGTCCGGATGGAAGTGGAGGTGCGCTCCCCAGGCCTCGTCGACGACCAGCGGCACCCCGCGCGAGTGCGCCACCTCGGCCAGCGCCGCGACGTCGGCGCAGGCGCCGAAGTAGGTGGGCGAGACGACCAGCGCCGCCACCGCGCCCGGGGTTTCGTCGAGCGCCGCCGCCAGCGAGTCCGGCGTCAGCCCGTGCGCGATCCCCAGCTCCGGGTCGAGCTCGGGCGCGACGAAGGTCGGCCGCATGCCGCTGAGGACGAGGCCGTCGATCACCGAGGAGTGGACGTTGCGCTGCACCACCACCCGGTTGCCGCCGTGGGCGAGCGCCATCAGGGTCGCGTGGTTGCCCTGGGAGGCGCCGTTGATCAGGAACCAGGTGCGGCCGGCGCCCCATGCCTCGGCGGCGAGCTGCTGCGCCTGCTGGAACGGCGTCGGTTCGGGCCCGATGTCGACGCCTTCGGTGACCGAGGGGATGTCGTTGCGCAGCCCGGCCTCGCCGACCAGCTCGACCATCGCCGGGTCGGCGCCGGCGCCGCCCTTGTGACCGGGCACCTGGAAGCGGGCGGGGTCGCGCTTCGCGTAGGCCAGCAGGGCGTCGACGTAAGGAGTGGAGTCTTGGCCATCTCCCGGCATCGAACCGAGTCTAGGGATCGCCTCTTTGGCGACTGGACAATCAGGCGGCCGATCTTTGGACAGACCCGAGGCTGGATGTCCGGGAGAATCCAGGGATGAGGCACACGCGCCTGGGCTACTGGATTGAGGAGGCGGGCGAAGTCGAGCCGCGGCCGCCGCTGGCCGGCCGCCGCGAGGCGGACGTTCTGGTCGTCGGCGGCGGCTACACCGGGATGTGGAGCGCCTGGTACGCGAAGCAGCTGCAGCCCGAGGCGCGGGTCGTCCTGCTCGAGTCAGAAC
>JALYWY010000132.1 GCA_030852475.1 Actinomycetota bacterium
CGCCTCGCCTACTTCGAGTGCCTGCACGAGCTGAAGCTGATCGCCGACCTGATGTACGAAAAGGGCATTCAGGGCATGCGCTACTCGATCTCCAACACGGCCGAGTACGGCGACATGACCCGCGGCAAACGGGTGATCGGCGAGGAGTCCCGGGCGGCGATGAAAGAGATCCTCTCCGAGATCCAGTCAGGCGACTTCGCCCGCGAGTTCATCGGCGAGAACCGCGCCGGCAACGAGAACTTCGACCGCATGCGCCAAGAAGGCGCCGGGCACCAGATCGAGGATGTCGGCCACGATCTCCGCGACATGATGCCCTGGATAGACCAAGGGTTCAAAGACACTAAATAGGTCTCAGAACCCCTGGGGGCTACTTAGCCTTTGATCGGCCCTCGGGGATCCGTCTCGCCCTCGGGGAGCCTGCCGTCACGGCCGACGTAGCCGTCCTTGCCGCCGACGCAGACGTAGACCGCGTCTTCGTCCTCGCTGAGGTTCTTGAAGCCGCGGACGACTTGGGCATCGACCCAGGCGAAGCCGCCGGGGCCCAGCTCGTGCCTGGTCCCGTCGAGGTCGATCTCGAGCCGGCCTTGGTGGACGAAGTAGAGCTCCTCCTGTTCGTCGTGGTAGTGCCGGCCGGACTCGTAGCCCGGCGGCATCACCACCGCGTTGACGCCGAAGGCGGTCACCCCGAGCTCCTTGCGGACCTTGCGGAAGCCCCAGCCCTCGCCGAGGTCGCCGAGGTGGGCGACGGCATAGCCGTCGCCCTTGGTCACTCCCCCCTCAGGCATTGGGCGCCACCGGGGCGGGCGCGGCGGCAGGCCCACCGTTGGACCGCTCCAGCCCGATCGGCGGGTAGTCGTCGGTGAGGAAGTTGATGTAGCCGAAGACGCGGGCGTGGAAGCCGTTGACGAAGGTCAGCATGCTGTGGATCCCCTCCGGCATGTAGCCGCGGAAGACGATCGTCAGCCAGGCGACGAAGGCGGCAGCCATCTGGATGTAGGAGGTCCCGTAGGAGAGCACCAGCGCCACCGGCAGGACGAGGATCCAGCGGAACAGCGCCTTCAGCCGGCTCTGGCGTTCGGCGGCCGGGGCGATGTTGACCCGGATCGGGTAGTTCGGGTCATCGCTGAGCCCGAACGGCGGCCACTGGTCGGTCTGCAGGTAGACCCAGGCCGAGAACCGGACCGAGAAGCGGATGACCCCGGAGTTGAAGTCGTACAGCCACTGCGGGTAGCGGCCGAGGACGATGATCGCCACCCAGGCGAAGAGGTGGGTGAAGGCGAGGAGGATCCCCCAGAACATCGCGACGATGAACCACGGGATCGCCAGGATCAGCCGGAAGAAGGTGGTCCAACGGTTCGGTTCCGGGTTGAAATCGGCTTCGTACTGGATCGGATACATCGCTCTCCCCTCGTAGTGAACGTCCACAAACGGCGCTGCCGAGCCTAACTTCGGCCCCGGCGGCAGCCACTCGCTTTGGTCAATAACCTGTCGAGCCCGATGGCGCCAGAGACGACCGTGCAGATTCCCAGCGAGATCAGGCCCGCCGACGGCCGCTTCGGCTGCGGTCCCTCGAAGGTGCGCCCGGAGGCGCTGGCACGGCTGGCCGAGCGTTCTGACCTGATGGGAACCTCGCACCGGCAGGCGCCGGTGCGCGACCTCGTGAAAGAGGTCCGGACGGGCCTGGGAGAGCTGTTCTCGCTTCCCGACGGCTACGAGATCGTCCTCGGAAACGGCGGCACCACCGCCTTCTGGGAGGCGGCAGCGGCCTGGCTGGTGCGCGAGCGCGCCCTGCACCTCACCTACGGCGAGTTCTCGCAGAAGTTCGCCAAGTCGACCGCGGCGGCGCCCTTCCTCGCCGACCCGATCCTGGTCGAGGCCGAGCCCGGCGACGCGCCCAACCCGAAGGCCGACCCCGCCGCCGACGTGATCGCCTGGGCCCACAACGAGACTTCCACCGGCGTCATGGTCGACGTCAAGCGGCCCGAGGGGGCCGCTGAGGCGCTGGTCCTGATCGACGCGACCTCCGGCGCCGGCGGCCTGCCCGTCGAGATGATCGAGGCCGACGCCTACTACTTCGCCCCGCAGAAGGGGTTCGCCGCCGACGGAGGCCTCTGGCTCGCCGCCCTCAGCCCGGCCGCGATCGCCCGGATCGAGGAGCTCGACGGCGCCGGCGACCGCTGGCAGCCCGCCTTCCTCTCGCTGCAGACCGCGCTCGACAACTCGCGCAAGGAGCAGACCTACAACACCCCGGCGCTGGCGACCCTGCTGCTGCTCAACGACCAGGTCCAGTGGATGCTGGGGCTCGGCGGCCTCTCCGGCTGCGTCGAGCGCACTTCGGACTCCTCGGGCCGGCTCTACGGCTGGGCCCAGCGCAGCGAGTTCGCATCCCCCTTCGTCGCCGACCCGGCGAAACGCTCGCTGGTCGTCGGCACGATCGACTTCGACGAGAAGGTCGACGCGGGGGCGCTGGCCAAAGCCCTGCGCGCGAACGGGATCGTCGACGTCGAGCCCTACCGCAAGCTCGGCCGCAACCAGCTGCGGATCGGGATGTTCCCGGCGATCGACCCCGACGACGTCGAGGCGCTGACCGCCTGCATCGATTGGGTCGTCGAGAACGTGGAGGGGGTCGCTTCGTGAAGGTCCTGGTCAAGGAGAAGATCGCCGACACCGGCGTCGACCTGCTGCGCTCGCAGTTCGAGGTCGATCTCGGCCTCGATATGTCCGAGGAGGAGCTGCGCGAGCGGATCTCCCAGTACGACGCGATCCTGATCCG
>JALYWY010000135.1 GCA_030852475.1 Actinomycetota bacterium
GAGCCGAAGAGCGACGGGCGCCGGGGCGGCAAACGCGGCAAGACCGACGTCTACCTCTCCCAGATCGGCGGCGAACTGTTCGGCTACGCGGCTCCGGACCGGGGGCAGGCGAGGAAAGGGAAGATCCCGCGGCGCCTGCACGGCTACCTCGTCCTCGACAACGACTACAGCGCCTTCGAGTTCCCCGGCACGAAGCCGCTCGAGGACCTGCAGGTGACCTTCGCCCACGAGTACAACCACATCCTCCAGTTCGGCTACGACGCCTACCAGGACCCCTGGTTCGCCGAGGCGAGCGCGACCTGGATGGAGGATCAGGTCTACAACGGGATCGACGACTACCTGCGCTACGTGCGGCGCTGGGTCCGCCTCTGGGAAACGCCGCTGACCACGAACTCGATCAAGGAGTACGGCAGCGCCGTCTGGAACCAGTGGCTGGCGCGGCGCTACGGGCCGGGGCTCGTGCGCAAGGCCTGGGCCGGGGCGATCGACGCGAAACCGGGCGGCTTCTCGGTCAGCAGCTACGAACGGGCGATCCGCTCCTCGGGCCCCTCCGGATTCAGCCACGACTTCACCCGCTTCGCCGCCGCCGTGGCGGAGTGGCGGACCGGCAAGTTCTTCCGCGAGAGCGAGCTCTTCCCGGACGCGCCGCGGCAGGGCTCGCTGTCGCTGGGAGGAACCCCGCTGACCCGGATGCTCAACCACACCACCTTCCAGCTGCTGCGGGTGCAGGCCGGGCCCGGCCGCGCCGTCGTCGTCAACCTTGCCGCGCCTCTCGGCACCGCAGCGGGCCTGGCGCTGGTCGGCCGCCTCGGCAGCGAGCGCCGGGGACGACCTCTGGTGCGGATCGACTACCAGCGCGGAGGAGGGCGGCTGAGCGTCCGGCTCCGCAACCCTGGCCGTTTCGAGCGGATAACCGCGGTGATCGTCAACGCCGACGCTCGCGCCCGGGGCTTCAGCGCCCGGCGGCTCGACTGGAACTACCTGACCGACGGGCTCCCGTTCGAGGTCGGCGGGAGCCTGATCCGCTAGCTGCGGGACTCGGTTGCGACCGGCCCCGCGCCGTTGGTGGAGGCGGCCGCAGCTTTGCGTTTCTTCGCTTTCGCCTTCTTCTTCGGAGCGGTTTGGATGACCTCTTCCGTCGTCGCCTCGAGATCGAGGGCGAAGCTGTCGAGGTCGGCCATCCCGTCGTAGTCGCCGACGAGGCCGAAGTTGACCTGGCCGTTGTAGGACATGATCCCGACGCATAGCGCCTGGCGCCTGGCCAGCGGCACCATCGGGAAGATCGACTCCATCTTGCGACCGAGCACGTAGAGCGGGAACTGCGGCCCGGGCACGTTGGTGACGACGAGGTTGAAGAAGCGCTGCGCCGGCTGCAGGCGGGCCGCCTGCGAAGCGATCGTCGAGGGCGCGAAGTCGGTCAGCTTGGTGAGGATCTCGGCCCCGACCGCCTGGCCGGAGGACTTGAGGTCGCCCATCTCCCGGGTCACCACGTGGAGGCGCTCGACCGGGTCCTCGCACCAGACCGGCAGCGGCGCCATCATCGCCGAGATCCGGTTGCCGAGAGCGCCGTGCTCCTCGGCGGCGCGGACGCTGACCGGGACCATCGCCCGCAGCTCGAGTTCGGTGGTGTCGTGCCCGCGAGCGCGCAGGTACTTGCCGATGCCGCCGGCGACGATCGAGAGGATGACGTCGTTGACGGTGCCGCCGTGGGCGTTCTTCACCCGCTTCAGGTCACCGAGGTCGGTCTGGACCATCTGGAAGCGCCGGTGCGGTCCGATCTCGACGTTGAAGACGGAGTTGGGGGCGGCGACGCCGGCGGTGACGATCTTCGAGGTGTCGCGCACCCCGCTGACCACCTGACGGGGGCCGCGCAGCGCCGCGCGGAAGCCGCGGTAGATCTCCTTCGGGCTGGTCAGCCGCTCCTTCCAGGCTTCGGTCAGCAGCTGGACGTCGGTCGGTTCGGGGCGGGCGAGCCAGGGCGGTGCCTTCTCGGGCGTGCCCGCGGGCTCGGGATCGAGGTCGAAGAGGACGGTGGTGATGTCGACGCCGGAGACCCCGTCGACCAGCGCGTGGTGGCTCTTGCCGATGATCGCGAAGCGGTCGTCGTTCAAGCCCTCGACCAGCCACAGCTCCCAGAGCGGCTTCGAGCGGTCGAGCTGCTGGGAGAAGATCCGCGCGGCGAGGTTGCGCAGCTGCTCGTCGGAGCCCGGCGCCGGCAGCGCGGTCTGGCGCACGTGGTAGTCGAGGTTGAGGTGGGGGTCGTCGACCCAGACCGGCCGCCCCTGGGTGAGCGGGACGAAGCGCAGCTTCTGGCGGAAGCGCGGCACCAGGTGCAGGCGCGAGGCGATGTGGTCGCGGAACTCCTGGTGGGTCGGCGGCGTGCCCTCGAAGACGCTTACCGAGGCGACGTGCATGTGGGCGCCGGAGCGCTCCAGGTGCAGGAATGAGGAGTCCAGGCCGCTGAGTCGTTCGGGCTTCGTCATCGATCCATGTTCGCACACCTGTCCAGGGCTGTTGTGAAGGCGTTCTTCGCGCTCTAGAGCCAGATTTCAAGGAACATTGCAGTCTCGTTCGCCTGTGAGAGTCATCACACGGACGCTCTGGGAGGCGCCCTAGCGTGTTCCCTCCTAAACGAGCTAAACGATCTGCCGAGTCCCTGCGCCGCCGAGCGTGGGGAGCGGGGGACCCACCTGCCGCGGCTTGGCCCGCGGCCGGGGCGAATCGGGCGGCGAGCCGCCCGTAGCGAGAGCCGGAGTCGTCGGCGATTGCGAGCCCGTCAGCTAACCCCGTAGGCGGCAAGAAAGCGAGCGATTACAGATGCGAAAACTCCTGCCCGCGGTGGCGGCTGCCACTGCGCTCACGATCGGCCTGGCGCCGGCGGCCGCGCAGAGCGAGCGCAAGGACCACCACGAGCGGTCGCGCTCCCACGTCTCCCTGCACCTCTCCACGCACACCGTGCTGAGCGGGAATGGGCTGGCGGTGCGCGGCAAGGTGCGGCCGAGCGGCCGGCACCGGGTCAAGATCGTCTTCCGCGGTCGCGAGACCGAGGTACGCGGCGTGCGGACGAAAGCGAACGGCACCTTCGCCCTGCGCTGGGCGCCGGAGCGGACCGGCAGCTACGCGGTGCGCGCCTACGGCGTCCACAGCAAGCGCGTCCGAGCCTCCCGCAGCGTCCCGCGCAAGTTGACGAGCTACCGGTTTGCCCACGCCTCCTACTACGGGCCGGGCCTCTACGGCAACGGCGTCGCCTGCGGCGGCACCCTGCTGCCGGGAACGATGGGCGTCGCCCACAAGACGCTGCCGTGCGGGACGAAGGTGAAGCTGCGCTACCGCGGCCGCACGGTGACCGTGCCGGTGATCGACCGCGGCCCCTACGTGCCGGGGCGCGACTACGACCTGACCGAGGCCGTCAAGGAGCGGCTTGGGTTCCCGGGCATCGGAACGGTCCTGGCAAGCCGCTAAACGGCGCCGGACCGAGCGGGGCTAGGACGCAGGGAGGCCGAATAGCAGCGCTATTTGGCCGACTGAGGACACCGCCCCGCGAAGTGTCCGCCGCCGTTTAGGCGAGGCCGAGCTGGAGTTGGCCGGGTGTCGGGTCTAGCTCGGCCTTCTCTTCGCCGCCGAAGGAGGCGACGCGGACGCCGAGCAGGCGCACCGGCCGCTGCGGGTCGTAGGCGCGCAGCAGGTCGAGGGCGACCGGGCCGACGACCTTCGGGTCGTTGGTCGGGTGGTCGATCGTGTGCGAGCGGGTGACGTTGGTCCAGTCGTCGAGCCGGACCTTGATCCCGATCGTCCGCCCCTCGAGCTCCCGCTTCTGCAGGCGCCGGCAGAGCTCCTCGCTGAGCTCGCCGAGGTGCCGCTCCAGCACCGAGCGCTGGTTGACGTCGACGTCGAAGGTGATCTCGGTCGACTGGGATTTGGTCTCGTGTTCGGGGGTGATCGGCGTGCTGTCCAGGAGGTTGCCGCGCGAATGCAGCCAGGCTCCCGAGCGGGGGCCGAAGGCGTCTTCAAGGGCGGGCCGCTCCCACCGCCGCAGGTCGGCGAGCGTGCGAATCCCCATCGACTCCAAGCGCGAGACCGTCTTCGGCCCGATCCCGGGGATGAGACCGGGGGAGTGGCCGGCGAACCGCTCCAGGGCCTGCTCCCGCGAGAGGACCACCAGGCCGGCCGGCTTGCCGAGCTCGCTGGTGATCTTGGCCAGCATCCGGCTCTCGGAGATCCCGACAGAGCAGGTCAGCCGGGTCTCGTTGCGGATCTCGGTCTGAACCCGCCGCATCGTCGCCTTCGGGGAGAACAGCCCGGTCAAGTCCAGATAAGCCTCGTCCAGACCAACTATCTCGACCACCTCCACGTTCCGCCGCAGGACGTCCATCACCTGCCCCGAGGCCTCCCGGTAAGCAGGGAAGTCCGGCCGCAGGTAGATCGCATTGGGCAACCGCCGCCGCGCCACCGCCGCCGGCATCGCCGAGTGGATCCCCGCCAGCTTCCGCGCCTCGTAGGAGGCCGTGGTCACCACCGCTCGCGGCCCCGAGCCGCAGACGACGACGGGCTTGCCCTTCAGCTCAGGCCGCCGCCGCAGCTCCACCGAGGCGTAGAACGCGTCCATGTCGAGGTGAGCCACGCAGCGGGACCAATCCTTCATCCACCCAGGGTAAGCGGACGGTCAGCGGATGCTCAGGCGGTCGAGCGAAGGGAGCGATTTGATCGGCTCGTCTTCATATGAGTAGACCTCGAGTTGGTTGAGGCATCCGTCCTTGACGAACAGCAGCATGCCGCCGATTCCGCCGCCGTCCTCGTCGAGGACCGTAGCTTCCGTCGGGATCGGCTCCTGGAGGGCCTCCTCGGCAGGACTCCTGTCGACCGCCAGCTCTACCGTCGCGCAGCCGCAGCCGCAGCGGCCGACGACGCGGGCGGTGGGGATCTGGCCGAGAAGCTCGTCGCGACCCGGGAAGTCCTCGTGCTCCAGCAGGACCCGGATGGTCGCCGACTCCTCGGGAGACAATGGCCTTGGCAGGCCCGCTTGGTCCATCCGACGAAGGTACCGCTCGAGTTGCGCCAGGTAGGCTCATGTCGTGGCGTCCCCAGAGGCAAAGAACCTCGAGGCGATCTCGAAAGCGATCGATCAGCACAACGCGAACTGCCCGTTCCCGGCGGCGGAGGTGCGGATGAATCCTTTCGAGGTCGAGCGGCTGGGGTGGGACACGATCCGGGGGCTGCCGGTGGTGCCCGACGGAGCGATCGGGACGGGGCGGTTCCGGATCGTCTGCTCGCGGGACATGGAGGACGACGGCCTGGAGGTTGTCGAGGCAGTGGGCAAAGAGCTCGAGACCGTCGCTCCGACGCAGAACTGATTCGCGAGACCGTGAAAAAATCCGAATAGCGGACCCTTTTACGGTCTCGGTGCTAGACCTCGTTCCAGAAGTCCAAGCCGAGGTCGCTTAGCCAGTTCTGGGCTTCGATGTTGAGCTGGAAGAGCTCGCCGGTCCAGATCAGAACCCCCATCGCGATCAGGATCAGGCCGCCGACGGCGACGATCGCCTGGTAGTGGCGCTTGACGACGGCGAAGGCGCTCGTCATCTGGGAGAAGGCCACCGCGGTGAGGACGAAGGGGATCGCCAGCCCGGCCGAGTAAACCGCGAGGAGGAAAGCGCCGCGACCGGCCGAGTCGGAGAGGGAGGCGGCGGTGAGGATCGCGCCCAGAGTCGGGCCGATGCAGGGGGTCCAGGCGATCGCGAAGGCCGCGCCGGCCACGATCGGCCCGCCCTTGCCGGCGCGGTCCAGGAGCGCGTTGACGTGCCACTCGCGGTTCAGCCGGGTGATGAAGAGGGAGCCGACGAAGAGCAGCCCCATGAGGATGATCAGCGCCCCCGAGATCTTCGTCAGCAGGTCCTGGTTTTCGTCGAGGAACGAGCCCAGGGCGGTCGCGGTCAGGCCCATCGCGATGAAGATCGCCGAGAAGCTCGCGACGAACAGCAGGCTCGGTCCCAGCACGCGGCGCCAGCCGGCCCGCTCCAGCTCGGTCGGGGAGACGCCGCTCACGGCCGAGAGGTAGCCCGGCACCAGCGGCAGCACGCAGGGGGAGAGGAAGGAGACGATGCCCGCGGCGAGCGCGGCGAAGATCCCCACCCCCGAGGCGGGATCGGTACTGGCGAAGAGGGGTACCACTCCCTTGAGATTACTCGCCGATTTGCCCGCCGCCGCTCCTGCGCGCTAGATTTGGCCAGCCAGCCAAACGGGAGAGGAGAGAGAGTTGAGCAACCGCACGTTCGTGATCGGGGTCGGGATGACCAAGTTCGAGAAGCCCGGCACCAAGGAGGGCGACTACCCAGACTGGGCCAAAGAGGCGGGGGAGAAGGCCCTCGCCGACGCCGGCATCCCCTACGAGGACGTCCAGCAAGCCTACGCCGGCTACTGCTACGGCGACTCGACCTACGGCCAGCGGGCGCTCTACCAGCTCGGCCTGACCGGGATCCCGGTCGTCAACGTCAACAACAACTGCTCGACCGGCTCCTCGGCGCTGTTCCT
>JALYWY010000140.1 GCA_030852475.1 Actinomycetota bacterium
GTCATCCCCTGAGCGAATGTCCGCGAAGCGCGCGATATGCAATCTGGTCTTTGCCCGCCATAGGCGGGCAGCATCTGACAGGAGCTAGCCCCGCTAGGGGCGCGACCCAATTCGCTCAGGGGATGACCGGACCCCTACCCACCGAGAAACGGTTGCTCAGCCGGGGCCGACGCCGCCGGATTCGCCGCCAGTTTCCGGAGCAGCGGGTTCGGGCGTTTCTTCGACTCCGCCGCCGGCGCCGCCGGTTTCGGGGGCGACTTCTTCTTCCGGGACGATTTCTTCTTCGGGGGCGACTTCTTCTTCGAATTCGGGTTCGATGCCGCCTTCTTCGCCTTCGAATTCTTCGCTGGGGGCTTCGGCTTCACCGCCCGGCCCGGTCGGGGTCGGCAGTTCGCCCGGGTCCTCGCTGCAGTCCTCGAAGCCGTAGATCGCCGCCTGGGACTGGAATTCTTCGAGCGCGACTTCCGCTTCGCCGTTGGCCTCCGCCAGCCCTTCGACGTCTTCGCGTTCGGCCGCCAGCTTCACTTCGCCCTCGACCTTCGCCAGCTCTTCGGCGGCTTCCATGAATTTGGCGTAGTCGCCTTCGTCGCCCTCCGGCGTCCCCAGGTCCTGCAGGCGTTCGACCATGCCCGTGTAGAGGTTGGCGATTTTTTCGCTTTCCTCGGTGCTCGAGGCTTCTTCGGTTTCGGAGGCGGTGAGGGCGCCGACGGCGGCGTTCACCTCGGCGCAGATCCCGTCCCCCTGGTCGATCAGTTCGTCCTTGGTCAGCGCCACCGGTTCTTCGACCGTGGGCGTGGTCGTTTCGGTCTCGTCGCCACCGCCGCCGCAGCCCGCGATCGCGAGCGCGATCAGCAGTCCGCAGAGGAGAGGAATCGTTTTATCGCCGGGGATCCGCATGGGGCGAAGCTAGCAAAGGGAATCGACGCCTTTGCAGGGAAAGCTGCGGCCCAGGGACTCGAACCCCGACTACCTCGTCCAGAGCGAGGCGTGCTGCCATTACACCAGGCCGCAACGGCTCTTCTCAGGATAAGGGACTCAGTCGAAGGGAGTGCCCTCGGCGATCATCTGCCGCGCCTCGGCCAGTTCTTCGGAGCGGCCGACGCTGAGGCAGCCGGCGACGCGGTCTCCCTGCAGGTACCAGACCGAGAACTCGCCGCTCTCGCGGTCGCCGCGCCAGACCTCGCGGTCCCACTCGAAGGCCGGGCCGACGTACTCGAGGCTGGCCCAGTCGGCGAGGTCGCTGAAGAAGTAGGGCACGACTTCGTAGTCGGCGTCGGCGCCGAGCATGTTGGCGGCCACATGCGCGCCCTGCTGCATCGCCACGTCCCAGTGCTCGACGTGGACGCGGCGGCGGTGGACGACGCTCTCGTACGAGCAGCAGTCGCCGGCGGCGTAGATCCCCGGGACCGAGGTCTGCAGCTTCGCGTCGCAGACGATGCCGCCGTCGCCGACCTCGAGCCCGGCGCGCTGCGCCAGCATCGCGTCCGGCCGCACCCCGGCGCCGACGACCACAGCGTCGCACTCGACGCTGAGCCCGCTCTCGGCGATCACGGCCTTGATCCGGCCGTCCCCCTCGAAGGCGCTCAGGGTCTCGCCGCCGTGGAAGGCGACGCCGCGCGATTCCAGCTGCCCCTGGAACCAGCGGCCGGCGTCCTCGCCGAAGGTCCGCGAGAGCGCCACGTCCTCCATCGCGACGATCGTGCACTTCGTCCCCCGCGCGGTCAGCGTCGCCGCCACCTCGCAGCCGATGTAGCTGCCGCCGATCAAGACGACGTGCTCGGCGCTCTCGGCCTCGGCCCGGATCGCGTCGGCGTTGCCGAAGGCCCGCAGGTAGTGGATCCCCTCGTTCTCGGCCCCCTCGACGCGGAGGATGTTGACCATCGCCCCGGTGCCGAACAGGGCCTTCTCGAAGCCGACCTCTTCCCCGCCCTGGATTTTCGCCGTCCGCGCCTCTGGGTCCAGCCCCAGCACGTTCTTCCCGGTCAGCAGCTCGACGCCGTTCTCCTCGTACCAGGAGGGCGGGTTGACGTGGGCGTCCTCGCGGCCGCTGTCGCCGCCGAGGTAGTCCTTGGAGATCGGCGGCCGTTCGTAGGGCGGCTCGGGCTCGCGGCCGACCAGCAGGATCGAGCCCTCGGCGCCGCGGCGGCGCAGCTCGGCGGCGCAGTGGGCGGAGGCCATGCCGCCGCCGATCAGGAGGAAGTCGACCTGGCGATCGGGCACTGGGCTAGGCGCTGTTCGTACCGTTGCCCTGGGGGCCGAAGAGGGCCTTTAGGTCCTCCTCCTTGCCCGGATCGAGCACGGCGAGGATCTCGTCGCCTTCCTCGAGCACGGTGTCGGCGTTGGGGACGAAGCCCTTGCCCGCCCGCAGGACCGAGATCAGCAGGCTCCCTTCCGGCATCTGCAGGTCGCCGACGCGGCGGCCGGTGACGCTCGAGTCCTTGCCCAGCAGCATCTCGATGATCTCCAGCTGCTCCTCCTGCAGGTCGAGCAGGTGGA
>JALYWY010000141.1 GCA_030852475.1 Actinomycetota bacterium
GTCATCCCCTGAGCGAATGTCCGCGAAGCGCGCGACATGCAATCTGTCTTTAGCCCGCCATAGGCGGGCAGCATGTTCCGGGAGCATGCCCCGATAGGGGCGCGACTCAATTCGCTCAGGGGATGACCGGATCCCTCTACCGGCGAAGTGTTACTTGACGCCGATGATCAGCTTGGCGGTAGCCAGGCCGTCAGAAGCTTCGGAGCCCACGGCGACGTAGTCGACTTTCTCCAGGTAGGGCTTGGCTTCTTCGAAGTCTTCGTCGCCAGGGGGAAGCAGGGCTTCGGCCAGGTTCAGCGCCGGTTCGCCGTCGACGAAAGCGGTGATCGGCGTGTTGCCGAGAGCGCTGACCGCTTCTTTGTAAGCCGGCAGGTCGCCAAGGGTCTGGCCCGATTTCTCGAAGCTCGCCAGAGCGGGAGCGAGGCCGTAGCCGATCGCGATCCGGTTCTCTTTGGAGACGACGACCACCGGCTGGCGACCGAGTTCAGGACTGCGGATCGAGAACCCGCTTGCTTTGCCGTTGATCGCGGTCACCCCGGAGATGTTGGCCGAGCGCAGGAAGAGGCCGATGTTGGAGACGGTGTTCTTCGCTTCGGCCGCGTCGTCGGTTTCCATCACCAGCGCCCCGCCCAGGGTCCTTTCGCTGTTGCCGGTGACGTAGAGGCCGACGTCTCCGATCGAGCCGGCGATCGATTCGAGGTCGATGCCCGCTTCTTTCAGCGTTTTCTTCAGCTGGTTCGGCGGGATCTCGCCCGGGATTCCCTCTTCGTCGATCTGGTCGATGCCTTCGTTGAAGCGTTTGCCGAATTCGGCCGAGGCGAAAGCGCCGACCGAGGTGCCGGGCAAGGAGCCGAGCAGCTCGGAGGCGTCACCGGAAGGCGGGTTCTCGCCGCTCAAGTTGGTGCTGAAGTCGATCTCGATGTGATCGGAGCCGGGGACGAGGCTGGCGACGGCGGTAGCTTCGTCCGGCTCGATGCCGACGCTGTCGAGGAAGAGCCTCGTTTCCGAGTCGATCTCGCCGCCCGATTCTTTGATCAGGGCGCCGATGTCGACGTAGACGTCGGCGGCGCTGTCCTCAGGGACGTTGGCGACGGCGTCGGTGTAAGCCGCTTCGCCACCGAGGTTCTCGCCGTTGGCGGCGTCGACCATCGTTTTGAAGATCGCTTCGTCTTCGGCCATGACGACCAGCCCGTCGAAGACGCCGAAAGTCGTTTCGTCTTCTTCGACCTTGAAGTCGACCCCCTCGTAGGAGCCGTCTTTGACTTCCTCGTCGTCAGCTTCGATCTGCTTGTCGATGAACTCGCGAGCCGCGTCCTCGTCGGAGGTCTGGATCGCGGCGCCGTAGCCTTCGAAGTCGTCTTCTTCGTATTCCTGCAGGAAGAGGCCGCCCCTGTCGCCGAGCCAGGGCTCGACTTCTTTCTCGTAGTCGAACTCCTCGCCGCTGTCGGAAGCCGAGCTTTCGAGTTCGCCGATGATCAGGTCGCCGACGTTGTCGATGCCGGCGATCTCCTGGGCGAGGGCGTCGATGTTCTGCTTCGTTTCGCCTTCGGGCCGCAGGGTGAAGCCGATGAAGATCGGGGCGGTGGCGGGCGCGGCGCTGGCCGGATCGCTGCCGCCGCCGCTCTCGTCGTCGCCACCGCCGCAGCCGGCGATGAAGAGGGCGGCCAGGGCCACCAGAAACGCGGGAAGGACGAGACGGAGCTTCACGAGCGCGGCATCCTAACGATCGTTTTGGACAACTTCAGCCGAGCGGCGTCCACCTGGCGAAATCGTCACTCGACGGTGACGGTCTTCGCCAGGTTCCGCGGCTGGTCGACGTTGAGCCCGCGGTTGCGGGCGATGTCGTAGGCGAGCAGCTGCAGCGGCAGGATCGCCACGATCGGCTGCAGGATCCAGTCGGTGGCGGCGACCTCGATCGTCTCGTCGGCGACCTCGGCGGCGCGCTCGGTCCCGGCGGTGGCGATCGCGATCGTCTGGGCGCCGCGGGCGCGGACCTCCTCGACGTTGGACAGCACCTTCTCCAGAATCGGGCTCTCGGTCGCGACGCAGATCACCGGCGTGGACTCGTCGAGCAGCGCGATCGGGCCGTGCTTCATCTCGCCGGCGGCGTAGGCGTCGGTCGGGATGTAGCTGATCTCCTTCAGCTTCAGCGCCCCCTCGAGGCAGACAGGCAGGCCGATGTGGCGGCCGAGGTAGAGGAAGAACTCCTGGTCGGCGTGGCGAGCGGCGACCGCGCGCGCGGCGTCCTCGGTCGCCGCCAGCGTCTCCTCCATCTTCGAAGGCAGCTTCTTCATTTCAGCCACCAGCTCGGCCAGGCGTTCCGGCGGCAGCGTGCCGCGCAGCTCCGCGAGCCGCAAGCCCAGCAGGTACATCGCCGCCACCTGGGCGACGAAGGTCTTGGTGGCGGCGACGCTGACCTCCATCCCGGCGCGGATGTAGAGGACCGCGTCGGCGTCGCGGGTCGCCTGGCTGCCCATGATGTTGGTGATCGCCAGCACGGTGGCGCCGGCCTCGCGCGCCAGCCGCATCGCCGCCAGCGTGTCGGCGGTCTCCCCCGACTGCGTCATCCCGATCACCAGGTCCTCCGGACCGACGACGGGGTTGCGGTAGCGGTACTCGGAGGCGACGTCCATCTCCACCGGAACCCGCGCCCACTCCTCGATCGCGTAGCGACCGACCAGACCGGCGTGGTAGGAGGTGCCGCAGGCGACGATCACGATCCGCCGCACGCCGCGGAGGAAGTCGTCATCGAGTTCGACGTCGCCGAGGTCCACCCCCTCGGCATCTGGAAGACGGTCGGTGATCGTCTCGGCAACCGCGTCGGCCTGTTCGTGGATCTCCTTCAGCATGAAGGTCTCGTAGCCCCCCTTCTCGGCGGCGTCGGCGTCCCAGGTGACCTCTTCGGTCTCGCGGTCGACCGGGTTGCCCTCGGCGTCGGTGACGCGAACCGAACCGGCTTCGATTTCGACGATCTCGCCGTTTTCGATCGGCACCGCCGTGCGCGTGTCGGCGAGGAAGGCGGGGATGGCGGAGGCGAGGAAGGTCTCCCCCTCGCCGATCCCGGCGACCAGCGGGCACTCCTTGCGAGCGCCGATCAGGCGCTGGGGCTCGTCGGCGTGCATCGCGACGAAGGCGTAGTGGCCGCGCAGCTCGGCGAAGGCCGCCCGCACCGCGGCGGCGAGGTCGCCGTCGTAGTGGCTGGCGATCAGGTGGGCGACGACCTCGGCGTCGGTCTCGGAGGTGAAGGTCTCGCCCGTCTCATGCAGGCGCCGGCGCAGCTCGGTGTGGTTCTCGACGATCCCGTTGAGGACGATGTGGACCTGGCCGGAGCTGTCGTCGTGGGGGTGGGCGTTCGCCTCGGTGACGCGGCCGTGCGTCGCCCAGCGGGTGTGGGCGATCCCGGTCTCCGCCGGCGGCAACGGCCCGGCGCCGTTGGCGGCGCGGGCATCGACGGCGGCGCGCAGGTTCTTGAGGTTGCCGACCGCGTGCACGCTCTCCACCTCGCCGTCGGCGAGCACGGAGAGGCCGGCCGAGTCATAGCCCCGGTATTCGAGCTTTTCCAGGCCCGAGAGCAGCAGCTCCTCGCAGGGCCTGGCGCCCACGTATCCGACGATGCCGCACATGAAGGCGGGAAAGGTTAGAGGGAGAGCCGTTCGGGCTCGCCCTCAGGCGAGCTCTTGCCGGACGACGCCCACGAGGCGATCGCAGACCGCCTCGGCCTCCTCGGCGCTCGGGGCCTCGACCATGACCCGGACCAGCGGCTCGGTCCCGGAGGGCCGCAGCAGCACCCGGCCGCGTCCCTCGAGATCCTCCCCCTCCTTCTCGACCGCCTCCCAGACCGCCGCCGCGTCTTGAACCGCATCGCGGTCGGCGACCTCGACGTTGACCAGGACCTGGGGCAGCTTGCGCATCGGCACCGCCTCCTCGAGGCGCTTGCCACCGAGCTCGCGCATCGTCGTCAGCGCCGCGGCGATCCCGTCGCCGGTGGAGACGAAATCCGAGGCGATGATGTGGCCCGACTGCTCGCCGCCGAGAGACCAGTCGCGCCGCAGCATCTCGTCGATCACGTAGCGATCGCCCACCTGGGTGATCGCCACCTCGATCCCGGCCTCCTCCATCGCCTGATGGAAGCCGTAGTTGCTCATCACGGTGACGACCACGCCGCCGTTCAGCTCCCCCCGCTCCGCCTGGCCGCGGGCGGCCAGGGCGATCAGCTCGTCGCCGTCGTGGACGCGCCCGGAGCCGTCGACGGCGAGGACGCGGTCGCCATCGCCGTCGAAGGCGAAGCCGATCTCGGCATCGGAGGTGGCCACCCGCTCGGCCAGCGTGTCGATGTGGGTGGAGCCGCAGCCGGCGTTGATGTTGCGGCCGTCGGGCTCGACCGCGATCGCCTCGACCTCGGCGCCGAGGCGCTCGAAGATCGCCGGTGCGGCGCGGTAGGTGGCGCCGTTGGCGCAGTCGAGGACGACGCGGCGGCCGGAAAGGTCGAGCGGGAAGGCGGACTGCAGCTCGCGCAGGTAGTCCTCGAGGCCGCCGTTGAGCTCGCGGACATGACCGGCGCGCTCAGCCGCGGGCGCCGCCTCGATCATCGCCTCGATCTCGGCCTCCACCTCGTCGGCGAGCTTGACGCCGCGGCCGCTGAAGAACTTGATCCCGTTGTCGCGGAAGGGGTTGTGGGAGGCCGAGACGACGGCGGCGAGGTCGAGGCCCAGGCGCTGGACCAGGATCGCGGCGGCCGGCGTCGGCAGCACGCCCCCCAGCAGCGCGTCTCCTCCCGCCGCGGCGATCCCCGCCGCCAGCGCCGACTCGAGCATCGGCCCCGACTCGCGGGTGTCGCGGACGATCAGGACCTGCGGCCGCTTCGCGTCGAGCGTCGCCGTGGTCGCCCGGCCCAACGCCGTCGCCAGCTCGGCGCTGAGGAAGGTGCCGGCCTCTCCTCGGACTCCGTCGGTTCCGAAGAGCTTGCGCGCGGTCGTCACCCCGCTCCCGTCAGCGCTTGCTGAACTGGGGCCGCTTACGAGCCTTCTTCAACCCGGCCTTGCGGCGCTCCTTGACGCGTGCGTCGCGGGTTAGGAAGCCGCGGCGCTTGAGGTCGCCGCGGAGCTCGGAGTCGATCTCGGTGAGGGCGCGGGCGACGCCGTGGCGGATCGCGCCGGCCTGGCCGCCGACCCCGCCGCCGTGGACGCGGACGCGGACGTCGACGTTGCCCTCGTAGCCGGAGACGGCCAGCGGCTGCTTGACCATCGTCTGGTGCAGGGGCCGCGGGAAGAACTCCTCGAGGCTGCGCTTGTTGATCTCGATCTTGCCGTTGCCGGGCAGCAGGGTGACGCGGGCGATCGCGCTCTTGCGTTTGCCGGTGGCGAGGAAGCGGGCGCCTTTGTCCATTTTCGCCGGGGCACGGCTGGCCGCGGCGGCATCCGTCTCCTCGGCGGCGGCCAGTTCGGCCTCCCGGCGTGCTTTCTCTTCTTCCTCGGCTTCCAGCCGGGCGCGCTCCTCGGCGCTCAGCTCCGGCCCCTCGGGCTCGACCAGGATCGGCTCCAGGTCGGCGCCGGGAATGACGTCTTTTTTCTTCTCCTCGGCCTGGGGCTCCGGAGCGCTCCCAACCTCCTGGTCGGGCTCCGGCGAGGTGACCTCCTCGGCTACGGGCTCCTCCGCAACCTCCTCGGAAGCCTGCTCATCTCCACCCTCCTCGGACGGCTGCTCCTCAGCGGCCTCTGCCGCGGGTGGCGACGATGCGGGATCGTCGCCGGTCGGCGACGAGGTCGTATCGGAGACAGGACCCGCGGCCCCGGCGCCCTCGTCCTGAGCGTCAGTCGCCTCGGTGTTCTCGTCTTTGCGGTTCTCGTCGTCCATCAAGTTCAGTCAGTCTCCATCGGTTTCGGCTGCTGCGCCGCGTGCGGGTGGTCCGGCCCGGCGTACACCTTCAGCTTGGTCAGCTGCTG
>JALYWY010000194.1 GCA_030852475.1 Actinomycetota bacterium
CGATGTCGACGCGGGTGTTGGAGACGATCGACATCATCACCGCGATCTTCTCGACGCCGTCCTTTTCGAGCACCTCCTTGGCGAGGCCGCAGGCCTTCTGGACCGACGGGTTGCCGCCGATCTCCGAATAGTTGGCCGGCTTGCCGCCCTGGTTGCGGACCGCGTCGGTGAGGGTCAGCGAGCCGCCGCCGGCGCCGATCACGAGGCCGAGGTTGCCGGTGAAGCCGTGGTCCTTGCCCTGGATGACCCCGCGGTGGTCGGCGGCGTCGATCGCGGCGACGTTCTTCTCGAAGTCGGAGGGCTCGTAGGTCTCGCGGGTGTCGTCCTCGGCGATCGCGAGCTCCTTGCGCAACAGCTTCTTCTGCCGGCCGACCGCCTCGTTCTCCATCTCCATATGGGCGTCGAGGGCGACGAAGGAGCCGTCGGTCAGCTCCGCCAGCGGGTTGATCTCGGCCAGGGTCATGTCGTTGTCGCGGAAGAGGCGGGCGAGGCGGGCGAGCACCGGGGTCGCGCGGTTCAGCTGCGAGCCGGTGACGCCGGTGGCGGCGACGACCTGCTTGGCCTCGAAGTCGGAGACGGGGAGGAGGTTGGAGACGTGGCCTTTGCCGACGTGGTCGGGGTGGGTCTCGGCGACCTCCTCGATGTCGATCCCGCCCATGTCGCTGAACAGCATCAGCGGCTTCTTCGCGGTGCCGTCCCAGACGACGCCGGCGTAGTACTCCTGCTTGACCTCGGCTTTGGGGTCGACGAGGACGCCGCGCGGCATGTGGCCGTTGATTTCGAGCTTGAGGATCTCCTCGGCGTGCTGAGCCGCCTCGTCGGGAGTGTCGGCGAACTTGACGCCGCCGGCCTTCATCCGGCCGCCGGTCAGCACCTGGCTCTTGATCACGACCGGGCCGCCGATTTCCTCGGCGACCCTGCGGGCCTCGTCCGCAGTCGTGCAGAAGCCGTACTTGGTGACGGGAATCCCCGCCAGCTCGACGATCTTGCGTGCCTCGTACTCGTAGAAGCGCATCGGGCGCGGAACCCTATCCAACGGCCCCTGAAGATCGTCGTGCCACCCCGCTCGACGTCCCGTTACCTTGCTTTACTCCAGTTGGTGCTCCCCGTCCCGTCCGGGTCGAAATCCCCTTTCGGCCCCCGTATTTTCGTCCCCTTTGCGCTGCTCTGCGCGCTTTTGGCGCTATATGGATGCGGCACCGTCGTCGACCAGGAGAAGCTCCAAGACACCGTCCAAGCGAGCCTCGAAGACTCGATTCGTGAAAAGATCAAGAAGGTCGAATGCCCTTCTGATCAGTCGGTGGACCCTGGCGCGACCTTCACGTGCGACGTGACTTTTTCTGATGACAGGCGGGAAGTAGCGACTTTGGAAATCCGCAACAAGGATGCCGACATCTCGATGGTCGGTCTCAAACCCAAGAACTAGAGAGAGGCGAATGAGCGATTTGACCACTGCCCCAGACGAGCAGCTGACGACCCACCCGAAACTCCTCAGCTGGGTCGATGAAATCGCCTCGCTAACCGAACCGGACTCCGTCTACTGGTGCGATGGCTCCGCCGAGGAGTACGACCGCCTCGCTCAGGTCCTGATCGACGCCGGCACCTTCGAGCGCCTCGACGAAGCCAAGCGCCCGAACTCCTACCTCGCCCTCTCCGACCCCGGCGACGTCGCCCGCGTCGAAGACCGCACCTTCATCTGCTCCGAGCGGGAGGAGGACGCCGGCCCGACGAACAACTGGCGCGATCCCGCCGAGATGCGCGCCACCCTCAACGATCTCTTCAAGGGCTCGATGAAGGGCCGCACCATGTACGTGGTCCCGTTCTCGATGGGCCCGCTCGGCTCCGACATCTCCGAAATCGGCGTCCAGCTGACCGACTCGGCCTACGTGGCGACGAACATGCGGATCATGACCCGGATGGGCAAGGCCGCCCTCGAAGTCCTCGGCTCCGACGGCGACTTCGTCCCCTGCGTCCACTCGGTCGGGATGCCGCTGACCGAGGGCGTCGAAGACGTCTCCTGGCCCTGCAACGAGGCCAACAAGTACATCGTCCACTACCCCGAGAGCCGCGAAA
>JALYWY010000207.1 GCA_030852475.1 Actinomycetota bacterium
GGCGACGGCGGTGGTGAAGACCAGCTGCGGCACCTTCGAGATCGAGCTCGACACCGAGCGGGCGCCGAAAACCGCCAACTCCTTCGCCTTCCTCGCCGAAGAGGGCTTCTACGACGACCTGACCTTCCACCGCGTCGTCCCCGGCTTCGTGATCCAGGGCGGCGATCCGGAAGGGAACGGCCTCGGCGGCCCCGGCTACACCGTCGACGAGGAGCCGCCGCCCAACCTCTCCTACACCAAAGGAATCGTCGCGATGGCGAAGAGCTCAGCCGATCCCCCCGGCCGCTCGGGGAGCCAGTTCTACGTGGTGACCGGCGCCGACGCCGGACTGCCTCCGGAATACGCGCTCGTCGGCAAAGTGACCGAGGGCTTCGACGCCATCGCCCGCATCGAGGAACTCGGCGGGGCGGAAGAAAAACCGAAACAGACGGTCGTGATCGAAGAAGTGACGATCGAGCGGGGCTAAGCTCCCTCTCGTGGCCAAGCCTGACGTCGGCGATCCAGCTCCAGACTTCGAGCTGCCCGGTACGGGCGGCAAGACCTACCGGCTCTCCGACTACCGGGGTCGAAAGCTGATCCTCGCCTTCTACCCGGGCGACTTCACCGCCGTCTGCACCAAGCAGTTCTGCTCCTACCGGGACCAGGGCGAGCGACTGGACCAGCTCGGGGCCGACGTGCTCGGGATCTCCGCGCAGTCGGTCGACTCCCATGAGCGCTTCGCGCAGGAGAAGAGCCTCAACGTGCCGCTGCTGGCCGACGAGGGCAAGGAGACCGCTCGCGCCTACGGGGTGACGAGGGGGCCGACGGTTCGGCGAGCGATCTTCGTGATCGACGAGGAGGGCGTCATCCGCCACCGCAAGGTGAGCCTGACCGGACTCGGCTACGAGTCGGTCGAGGACCTCGAGCGCGCGGTCGCGGCGCTGGGCTGATGCCGCTCGAGGGGCGGCCGTTCGCGGTCGAGGGCGGCCCGACCCTGCGGGGTGAAACGAGCGGGGAGGGGCCGCCGGCGGTCCTCTGCCACGGAATCACCGCCACCCGGCGCTACGTCCTGCACGGCTCGAAAGCGCTGCCGCGCGCCGGCTACCGGGTCATCACCTACGACGCCCGCGGGCACGGCGAGTCCGACCCCGCGCCGGCGGGGGAGGGTTATGGATACCCGCAGCTGGTCGAAGACCTCGAGCGGGTGGTCGATTCCGAGGTGGGGGACGAGCGCTTCCTGCTCGGCGGCCACTCGATGGGGGCGCACACCGCGGTTGCCTATGCGCTGCGGCATCCCGGTCGCCTGGCCGGCCTGGCGCTGATCGGCCCGACCTACAGAGGCGAGATCGAACCGTCCTCGCTGGAGTACTGGGACGGCTTGGCGACGGCGCTGGAGCGCGACGGCATCGAGGGCTTCGTCGCCTACATCGGCGAGAAGCAGGGAATCGACCCTCGCTGGCGCGACTCGGTGCTGCGCTTCACGCGGGAGCGGATGCTGGCGCAGGGGCATCCCGAGGCATTGGTGGAGGCGCTGCGCGAGACGACTCGCTCGCGACCCTTCGAGTCGCTCGGGGAACTGGCGGCGATCGACGTGCCCGCTCTGGTCGTCGCCAGCAACGACGACGCCGATCCCGGGCATCCGTACGAGGCGGCTGTCGCCTACGCGGAGGCGCTGCCCGCAGGTCGGCTGATCAGCGAGGGTGAGGGGGAGTCGCCGCTGGCCTGGCAGGGCGGCAAGCTCTCGCGCGCCTTAGCCGGCTTTTACGCGGAAGCCATATCTTCCGCGCAATGAGCTTCCCCAGCGAGGGCAACCTGCAGCGGGCGATCGCCTTCTTCGCGACGCTCGGCATCGGCGTCGCCGCCTATATCGCGATCGCCGAGGCGGGCGGCGACTCGCCCGTCTGCCTGGCCGGCGGCAGCGGCTGCAAGACCGTCGCCGAAAGCTCCTACTCGCACGTCGCCGGGATCAACATCGCGATCTTCGGCGTCATCGGCTACGTCCTGCTGCTGGCGAGCGCCTTCTTCGCCAACGACGCGGCCCGTCTCGGCGGCTTCCTCGTCGCCCTCGGCGGGTTCGGCTACAGCATCTTCCTCACCTACATCGAGATCTTCAAGATCGAAGCGATCTGCCAGTGGTGTGTCGGCAGCGCCGTCCTGATGACGATCATCTTCTGCTTGAGCGCGACCCGCCTGGTCGGGTACGGCGGCACCGACGGAGCGGTTCCCGACCGGGCATGAACGAGACCGCCGATCGCCGCGCCAAGTTGATGCAGTTCGCCGCGGGGGCAGTGTTCCTCGCGATCGTGGCAGTCGTCGTCCTGATCGTCGTCAACGCCTCCAGCGGCGACGGAGCCGGCGACACGAACCTCGAGGGCGCCGCCGAAATCTCCCGGCAGCTGCAGGGAATCCCGCAGGAGGGAATGGTCCTCGGCGACCCCGAGGCACCGGCCGAACTGGTCGAGTTCGGCGACCTGCAGTGCCCGTTCTGCGCCGCCTACGCGGAGGAGATCCTGCCGCCGGTGATCGAGAGCAAGGTCAGGCAGGGAGAAGTGAAGATCGACTACCGCAACTTCACGATCATCGGCCCGCAGTCGCTCGACGCCGGTGCGGCCGCGCTCGCAGCCGGCGCCCAAGGCCGCGGCTGGAACTTCGTCGAGCTCTTCTACCGCAACCAGGGCCGGGAGAACTCCGGCTTCGCCGACGACGCCTTCCTCGAAGCCGTGGCCAAAGGCGCAGGCGTCGAAGACATCGCCCAATGGGACGAAGATCGCGCCAACCTCGTCGCCAAGGTCGAAGAAACCAGCGCCGAAGCCGAACGGCTCGGCCTGAGCGGCACGCCGACCTTCGCGATCAGGGGGCCGAAAACCGACGGCCTGGAAGTAATCGGCACCCCGGAATCGGCAGGGGCCCTGGAAGAGGCCATAGAAGAGGCGAGCTGAGCCACCCGGCTCTCCCTGCCTAAGTTGACATAACCACCATTATCGTGCGTTGACCCGAGAAAGGGGGTTCACCGCACGAAAGCAGAGACCGCCTTCCCTATCTCGACTGCCGTCAACGGTCCAAAGCGCAAGGACCAGGAGTTGTCGAGGTTCTGCAGGAGTTGGTACTTGATACCTGCTGCCGCGAGAGTTGCTTGGTGCTGTTCGCAGCGTTCGAAGCCTGAGGCACCTTGAAAGACGGCGTCAAGGCCGTATCTGCCGTCGTCTACTGGCCAAAGGGTCAGGCGATCAGCGACCGGGCCGACCGGAAAGTCGACTTCGTTTGAAGGCACCGCGGAAGCTTATGCCTGGGCCCGGGCGGTTCCCTTTGCCATCGGCTTGACGATCGGGACCACCTTCGGGAACTCCGGTCGCTCGACGTCGCTCATCTGGAACCCTGCGGCGCTGATCGCGGAGACCGTGTCGCGGTTGCAGTGGCAGCCGTCGCCGAGGAAGCGCCAGGGTTTTTCGAAGCGGTCCTGCCACTTGGCGAGGCCCGGATCGGGCGAGCGGACGTGCTCGAGGAAGAGGAACTGGCCGTCGGGCTCGAGGACGCGCTTGATCTCCTGCAGCGAGGCGGCGGGGTTCGGGACCGTGCAGAGGACCAGCGTCAGCGCGACGGTGTCGAAGCTGTCGTCGTCGAACGGGAGGCGTTCGGCGGGCGCCTCGACGACCTCGACGCTGCGGCTGGATTCGGCCACCCTCTTGCGCAGCTGCTTGACCATGTGCGGGTCGGGCTCGGTCATCGTCAGCGCCTCGATCGAGTCGGGATAGAGATCGAGGTTGAGGCCGGTTCCCGAGCCCAGCTCGAGCACCCTCCCCCGCGCCCCCGCCAGCAGGTCGCGGCGCATGTCCCGCAGCCCCGCCTCTTCGCTCGCCTTGAAGCAGCGGTCGTAGAGGGCCGAGAAGGCCCGGCCCCAGGTGGCGTCGTAGATCTTTCCCATCACTGGCTCCTTTGCTGAGTTGACCCGGCTCTAGGCGGGGCTAGCTCGACGATCTCCGCTCAGGCGGCATCCCGCTGTGAGGTCGGTCTCGCTTCGGCCGCCTCATCCTGGCCCGGCTCGCTGGCGGCCACCCGCTCCTCGTAGGCGCGGCGCTTGGCGGGGTCGGCTTCGGTCATGATCTTGTCCACGCCCATGAGGCGACCGACCGCCTCGCGCGCTTTGCGCGGCAGCAGCGTGCCGAGCACGACCGAGGCGCGCAGTTCCCGCGGCACATAGACGTCGACCTTTGCCGTTTCAAGCGCATCGACGATTTGGGCGGCGACGTCCTCCGGCTCGACTCGCTTGACGCCGCGCTGGTCTTCGAGCCCTTCGATCAGCTGCGTGTTGACGGTGATCGGCATGACGTAGGAGAACTCGATGCCGTCGTCGCGGTGCTCGGCCCGCACCGCCTCGGTGAGACCGACGACAGCATGCTTGGTCGCCGAATAGGTCGCGATCCCCGGCACTCCGGCTTTTCCGGCCGAGGAGGCGATGTTGACGACGTGACCGCTCCGGCGCGGGCGCATCCGCTCGATCGCGAGCTGGGTGCCGACGATCACCCCGTAGAGGTTGATGTCGAGCTGGCGGCGGATCGAGTCGTCGCTCTCCTCGACGAACGGCGTCACCGGCATCACCCCAGCGTTGTTGATCACCACATCAAGCGGCCCCAGTTGCCGTTCGGCCTCGTCGAGGAAGCGCGCGATCGAGGCGCGATCGGTTACATCGAGCGGCAGCGCGACGGTGCCGCCGCCGAGGTGCGCCGCCGCCTGCTCAGCCAGCTCGAGGTCGAGGTCGCCGATTGCGACGCGGCAGCCCTTGTTGACCAGCGCGGCCGCGGTCGTCTTGCCGATCCCCCGGGCACCGCCGGTGATCGCCACGACCTTGCCGCTGAGTGAACGCCGCTCCTTCGCCATCGTGCTCCTCCTCCGTCCCGTGGCGACCTCCTAGGCCGCCGGTTTGTAGACCGTGACCACGGCGGCTCCGCCGAGGCCGATGTTGTGCTGGAGCGCCAGCTTCGCGCCGTCCACCTGTCGCTTGTCGGCTTCGCCGCGCAGCTGCCAGGTCAGCTCCGAGCACTGCGCGAGGCCGGTCGCCCCGAGCGGGTGCCCCTTCGAGATCAGCCCGCCCGACGGGTTGACGACCGGGCCGTCGCCGCCGTAGGTGGTGGCTTCGGCCTCGACCAGCTTGTGCGCCTCGCCCTCCGCGGCGAACCCGAGCGCTTCGTAGGTGATCAGCTCGTTGGCGCTGAAGCAGTCGTGCAGCTCGCAGACGTCGACTTCCTCGGCTCCCACCCCGGCTTCCTCGTAGGCGATCTTCGCCGCCGTCGCCGACATGTCGGAGCCGACGATCGTCATGCAGTCGGCGTTCTCGTCGAAGGTCGAGCTGAGGTCGGTGACCATCGACTGGCCGGCGATCTCCACCGCCTGCTCCCAGAGGCCGTGCTCGTCGACGTAGCGCTCGGAGACGACGATCGCGCAGGCCGAGCCGTCGGAGGTCGGCGAGCACTGCAGCTTGGTCAGCGGGTCGTGGATCATCTTCGCCGCCTTGATGTCCTCGAGCGAGTACTCGTCCTGGAACTGGGCGTAGGGGTTGTTGACCGAGTGCTTGTGGTTCTTCCACCCGATCCAGGCGTAGTGATCGGGTTCGGAGCCGTACTTCTGCATGTGGTCGCGGCCGGCGTTGCCGAACATCTGCGGCGCCGGCGGCGAGGCCTCCGGGTCGCGCAGCTCGAACATCCGCATCGCGTGCTTGTCGAGCGCATTGGTGCGGTCGGTGTACTTGACTCCGAGGCTGCCCGGCTCCATCTTCTCGAAGCCCAGCGCCAGGGCGCAGTCGGCGATCCCGCCCTTGACCGCCTGCCGGGCGAGGAACAGCGCCGAGGAGCCGGTCGAGCAGTTGTTGTTGACGTTGACGACCGGGATCCCGGTCAGGCCGAGCTGGTAGAGCGCCCGCTGGCCGTAGGTCGAGTCGCCGTAGCAGTAGCCGGCGTAGG
>JALYWY010000211.1 GCA_030852475.1 Actinomycetota bacterium
CCGCGAAGAGGATCGCGACCTTCTCCTTCTCGTCGACCGTCGCCGGCGCCGGCTTCCGCTGCAAGCTCGACGGCAAACCGGCGGCCCCCTGCCGCTCGCCGAAGACCTACCGCAAGCTGAAGCCCGGCCGCCACACCTTCAAGGTCTGGGCCACCGCGGGCGTCCTCACCGACCCGACGCCGGCGAAGTTCAGCTGGAAGGTCCTGCCGCCGAAGAGATAGGCCCTGACATTTCCCCCGCACGCACGTTGTGTGGGGGTGAGTAGGGGTTCAAGTCGGGTCTGCGTGGGCCCGAGGAGCATCGCGCTGGCCGTCGCCCTGGCGGCTCTTGCCGCTGCCCTGCTCGTCCCGGCGGTGGCGTCCCCGGCCGAGCCGGAGCTGCCGACCGGCTTCCAGGATTCGGTTGTCTTCTCTGGCCTCGAACAGCCCACGGCGGTGCGCTTCGCGCCCAACGGGATGGTCTTCGTCGCCGAGAAGGCGGGGAAGATCAAGGTCTTCGAAGACACCGAAGACAACACCGCCGAGCTCTTCGAGGACCTGCGGACCGAGGTCTACGACCACGGTGACCGGGGCCTGCTCGGCCTCGCGGTCGATCCGGGCTTCCCGGCGAGCCCCTACGTCTACGCGCTCTTCAGCTACGACCACGTCCTCGGCGAAGGCGCCCCGCCGCCGAAATGGGGACTGCCGGACACCACCGGCGATTCCTGCCCGGAGGTCCCCGGCAACGGTGCTGACGACTGTCTCGTCAGCGGGCGCCTGGTCCGCTACACGGCCAACGTCAGCGAGGACGGGGAAGGTCACCTCCACGCCGTCGCGAGCGGCGAAAAAGCGCTGATCCCGGAAGAGTGGTGCCAGCAGTTCTCCTCGCACTCGGTCGGCGACCTCCGCTTCGGGCCCGAAGGGGCGCTCTACGCCAGCGGCGGCGACGGCGCCAGCTTCGCCTCGCCGGATTACGGCCAGCTGGGGGAACCGCCGAATCCCTGCGGCGACCCCCACGAAGAGGGCGGTTCGATGCGCGCCCAGGACCTGCGGACGCCGGAAACCCCCGGCGACCCGACCGGCCTCGACGGCACGATCGTCCGCATCGACCCGGAGACCGGCGCCGCCTGGCCCGGGAACCCGCTCTCGGCCAGCCTCTCGGCGAACGAGCGCCGGATCGTCGCCCTGGGCTTCCGCAACCCCTTCCGCTTCGCGATCGACTCGCAGAACGGCGAGGTCTACGCCGAGAACGTCGGCTCCTCCGAGTTCGAGGAGATCGACCGCTTCGACCCCTCCGAACCAACCGTCTTCAACTCCGGCTGGCCGTGCTTCGAGGGCAACGACCGCCAGTTCCAGTTCAAATGGCTCGCCCTGCCGGTCTGCGAAGGGATGTACGAGGAACCGGGCTCCGCCTCGACGCCGCTCTTCCATTACAGCCACCGCCAAGGGGTGACGCCCGGCGACGAATGCCATTACAACGACGGCTCGGCCCTCGCCGGCATCTCCCTCTACGAGGGGACCCAGTTCCCGGCCGCCTACAAAGGCGCCCTCTTCTTCGCCGACTCGGTTCGCGGCTGCTTCTACGCGATGCTGCCCGACTCGGACGGAAGGCCCGACCCGGACCAGATCCAGGGGTTCCTCTCGGGCGGCAGTCTCTATCCCGGCATCGACATCCAGGAAGGGCCGGACGGGTCCCTCTACTACACGAGCCTCTTCGGCGAAGGCTTCAGCGACGGCGCCGTGCACAAGATCACCTACGTTCCCGGCGCTCCCCAGGCGCGGCTGGAGGCCGACACCACCTACGCCAAAGACCTCTCCCACGTCTACCAGCTCGACGCGACCAAATCCAGCGACCCGACCGGCGAAGCCCTCGAGTTCGAATGGGACCTCGACGGGAACGGCAGCTTCGAGACGAAAGGCGGCGAAACGCAGGCGAGGGCGTACGGCAGCCCGCAGAACGTCGTGGTCTCGGTCCGGGTCATCGACGGAAAAGGCCTCGTCAGCGTCGCCAAGCTGACGCTCTACCCCGGCGACGAGCCGCCGGTGCCGGCGATCGCCGCGCCGGCGCCGGGGACCGAATGGAGCGTGGGGGACACGATCGCCTTCTCCGGCTCGGCGCTGGACGCCGCAGGGGATCCGGTCTACCACCTGGCCCTGCACTGGGGGACGAGGATCCTGCACTGCCCGACCGGTCCCGACGACTGCCACTCGCACCCCCTGCAGGTGTTCCCGGGCGTCACCGGCGGCGAGCTGGTCGCGCCGGAGCACGAGTACCCCTCCTACATCGAAATCACCCTGACCGCGACCGACAAACGCGGCCTCTCGGCCAGCAAAACGATCAAACTCCAGGCCAGGGGCGTGAACCTGCGGATCGAGTCGCAGCCGCCGGGAATCCCGCTGACGGCGGGGATCGTCTCCACCGCGGCGCCATTCGACGTCCCCGTGATCCAGAACTCGCAGCTGACGCTGGCCGCGCCGGAGACGGCGGAGCTGAACGGCACGACCTACGCCTGGCAGAGCTGGAGCGACGGCGGCGACCGCAACCACACCGTGACCGCCGCCGGCTCGAACGAATACACCGCCTTCTACGCGGCGGTGCCCGACGGAGAAGAGCCTCCGCCCGGAGGAGGCCCCGGTCCTGAAAACCCCGCTCCGGGAGGAGGGGGCGCCGTCTCGCCGCCGTCCTCGCCTTCGCCGCAGGTCCCGGCGACCACGCTGGGCAAAGGCCCGCCGAAGCAGACCCGTTCGACCACCGCGAAGTTCACCTTCGGAGCCAGCGTCGCCGGCGCCAGCTTCCGCTGCAAGCTCGACGGCAAACCGGCGGCCCCCTGCCGCTCGCCGAAGACCTACCGCAAGCTGAGGCCCGGCCGCCACACCTTCAAGGTCTGGGCCACCGCGGGCGTCCTCACCGACCCGACGCCGGCGAAGTTCAGCTGGAAGGTCCTGCCGCGCTGATCGCCGCTAGTCGGCGGCGACGAGGATGTGCCAGGTCGGCAGCAGCGGGATGTCGTAGAGATCGATGATCGTCGCGCGGGCGTGCGCGATCTCGTCCGAGTACCAATAGCGTTCGAAGTCGGAGCGCTTCTCCCAGACCATCGTCTGCCGGAAGGCGAGCGGGTCGTCGGTGGAGCGGGTCAGCGACCAGCTCTTGGCCCCGTAGGCGGGGGCTTTCGCCGCCGCCGCTTCCCAGAGGTCGAGGAAGCGATCAGCCCGCAGCGGGGTGATGTGCCAGTCGAGCGTGCAGACCTCAGCCATCAGATTCCTTTCGAGTCGCTTGCTCGGCGCCTAGGCGCCGACCTCTGCCCGGATCGCGCCGGGGCCCTCTTCGTGCTGGCCCTCGTCCTCGGACTCGGCGCCGACGAGGATCGCGATCTTGCCGAGGTGCTTGTTTTCGTGCATCAGCTGGTGGGCGCCGGGAACGCCGTCGAAGCCCATCGTTTCCGAGAGGACCGGCCGCACCTTGCCCTCGGCCATCAGCTGGTTCGCCCGCATGCACTCGTAGGCGTTGGCGAAGTGGGAGCCGATGATCTGCTTCTGCTTCATCCACAGGTAGCGGACGTCGAAGTCGAGCTGGTAGCCCGAGGTGGCGCCGCAGAT
>JALYWY010000403.1 GCA_030852475.1 Actinomycetota bacterium
GCGGCAAGGTCGGGCTGTTCGGCGGCGCCGGCGTCGGCAAGACCGTGCTGATCCAGGAGCTCATCCGCAACATCGCCGAGGAGCACTCCGGCCTCTCCGCCTTCGTCGGCGTCGGCGAGCGCTCGCGCGAGGGGAACGACCTCTGGCTCGAGATGAAAGAGTCGGGCGTGATCGACAAAACCATGCTCGTCTTCGGCCAGATGAACGAGCCGCCCGGCGCGCGTCTGCGCGTCGCCCTCTCTGGGCTGACGATGGCCGAGTACTACCGCGAGCAGGGGGGGCAGGACGTGCTCCTGTTCATCGACAACATCTTCCGCTTCGTCCAGGCGGGCTCCGAGGTCTCGGCCCTGCTGGGCCGGATGCCTTCCGCGGTCGGCTACCAGCCGACGCTGGAGACCGAGATGGGCGGCCTGCAGGAGCGGATCACCTCGACCGACCGCGGCTCGGTGACCTCGATCCAGGCGGTCTACGTTCCCGCCGACGATTACACCGACCCGGCTCCGGCCTCGGTGTTCGCCCACCTCAACGCGACCACGGCGCTTTCGCGGTCGATCTCCGAGAAAGGGATCTACCCGGCGGTCGACCCGCTCGACTCGACCTCGACGATCCTCAAGCCCGACGTCGTCGGCGACGACCACTACCGGACCGCGACCGAGGTCCAGGAGGTCCTGCAGCGCTACAAGGAGCTCCAGGACATCATCGCCATCCTCGGCATCGACGAGCTCTCCGACGAGGACCGGCAGATCGTCTCCCGCGCCCGCAAGATCGAGCGCTTCCTCTCGCAGCCGTTCTTCGTCGCCGAACAGTTCACCGGCCGCAGCGGCGAGTACGTCCCGGTCGCCGAGACGGTGCGCGGCTTCCGCGAGATCCTCGACGGCGAGCACGACGACCTGCCCGAGGGCGCGTTCTACATGCAGGGCTCGATCGACCAGGTCCTCGAGAACGCCAAATCCGGCGCCGCCGCCTAGGAGACGCAGATGGCGGCGGAGCACATGGTCGACGTCGAGGTGCTGACCCCGGAGGGCGAGGTCTGGAGCGGCGAAGCGCGCCAGGTCTCGACCCGGACCGAGGTCGGCGAAATCGGCATCCTCGCCAACCACGCGCCGGTGCTGGCGGCGCTGCGGCCGACCGAGCTCCGCCTCCACATCTCCGAGTCGGAGACCGTACGGTACGCCCAGGCTCACGGATGGCTTCAGGTCTACGGCAACCGGGCGCGGTTGCTGATCGAGGAGGCGATTCCGCCCGAGGACCTCGACGCCGGCGCGCTCAAAGAGCAGCTCGCCGACGCCGAGCAGCGGCTCTCGGAGGCCGAGGAGGGCAGCGCCGACCATGCCCGGGCGCAGAAAGACCGCGATCGGGCTGAAGCGTTCCTCGCGATCAGCCAGGGGTGACATGAGCGACGAGCTCGTCGCCCTCACCCAGCGGTTGATCTCTTATGAGACCTGCGAGCCGGAAGCGATCTCGGAGGCGGCCGGGTTCGTCCAGGGCTGGCTGGAAGCCCGCGGGATCGAGACGGCAACCGATGAGGTGCGCGGGCTGCCGGTGATCAAGGCGGAGGTCGGGCCCGAGGGGGCGCCGACGGTGGTTCTGCACGGGCATCTCGATGTCGTTCCGGGTTTCTCCGGGCAGTTCGAACCGAAGGTCGAGGGTGACCGGCTGTACGGGCGCGGCGCCTACGACATGAAGGGCGCGATCGCGGCGATGTTGATGGTCATCGCGGCGATGCGGGAGCAGGACCGGGTCCGGGTGCGGCTCGGGATCGTCGGCGACGAGGAGTCCGAGGAAGACGCCGAGCGTGGCTCCGACCACCTCGTCGACACCGGGTTCACCGGCGACTTCGCGATCACCGGCGAGCCGACCGACCTTCACATCGGGATCGAGGCCAAGGGGGTGCTGGCGCTGCGCCTGGAGGTCTCCGGGACCGCTGCCCACGGCGCCACCCCGTGGCTCGGCGACAACGCCGTTCTCAACGCGATCGACGTTTTCCGCAGTATCGAGTCGCTACCGTTTGCCCGGCACAGCTCCGAGCTCTTCGACCGACCCTCGATCAACCTTGGACGGATCGTCGGCGGCGATGCTCTCAACAAGGTGCCCGACCGATGCCTGATCGACGTCGACATTCGCTACCTGCCCGACCAGGATCCGGAGGAGATCCTCGCTCAGGTGCGCGAGATTCCCGGCAGCGAGGTGCAGGCCCTGTTGACCAGGCCGCCCGCCACGGTCGACCGCGAATCGGCTTATGTCAAAGCGCTGCGCTGGTCGGCCTCCGAGCATCACGACGGGGAGCCGATGAGCGTCGGGCGCGACGGCGCCTCCGACGCGGTCTCCTTCCTGCGGGTGGGGGTGCCGGCGGTCGAGTTCGGGCCGGTGGGGGCTGGGCACCACGGGCCGGCGGAGTGGGTCTCGGTCTCCTCGCTGGAGACCTATCGCCAAGCCCTGGAGTCGTTCCTGTTGGCGATCCCGGACCATCTCGATGACTGAGCCGATTCCAGGCTGGGCGCCGAAGAAGCCGCCGCCGAGTGGCGACGGAGAGCCGGCACCGAAGCCGAAGCGCTTCTGGTGGCGGTTCGTCCTCGCCGCGCTCCTGATCGTCGCCGTCTCCGCCTCGACCACCGCGACCGCCGCCCTTCGCTACATCGACAGCATCGCCGAGGAGATCGGGGTCGAGAACAAGAGGGAAAACGAGCGCCTGAATAGATGGCTCACCGAGGCCGAAGACGGCGAGCCGCAGAACTTCCTGATGATCGGCTCAGATAAACGGGCGGGGGCGGAATTCGCCGAAGACAAGGGCCGCTCCGACACCGCGATGCTGGTCCGCCTCGACCCGGAAAAGGGCCTGATCTCGATGATGTCGATCCCCCGCGACCTCAAGGTCGAGATCCCCGAAGTCGGCACCGGCAAGTTCAACGAAGCGTATTTCTACGGCGGCACCAAATTGACCCTGCGGGTGGTGAAGGAACTGACCGGCCTGCCGGTTCACCACGTCGTCAACGTCGACTTCCTCGGCTTCGCCCAGGGCGTCTACGCGATCGGCTGCGTGTACACCGACGTCGACCGCCGCTACTACCACTCCAACGAGGGCGTGCCGCCCGAAGAACAGTACGCCGAGATCAACGTCACCCCGGGCTACCAGCTGCTCTGCGGCAAGAAAGCGCTCGACTACGTGCGCTACCGCCACACCGACACCGACTTGGTCCGTTCGGCCCGTCAGCAGGACTTCCTCAGCGCCGCCCGCCAGCGCATCTCCGTCGAGGACATCTTCTTCGACAAGAGCGAATTGATCGACGTCTTCACCGAATACACCACCTCCGACATCTCCGAGGGCCCCGAACTCCTGGAAGTGCTGAAACTCGTCGCCGCCTCGCGCAACGCGACGATCAACGAGGTCGACTTCCCCGCCGAACTGAGCCCGAGCTACGTCTACACCACGCCGGAGGCGGTTGAAGGCGCCGTCCACGAATTCCTCAACGGCAAGGGAAGCGCCGGATCCACCAGTTCCTCGGGTTCCTCCTCGGGCCAGAAAAAACAGGGCGGCGAGAAAGCCAAAGGACAGAAACAGCGCAGGAAACCCAAACGGGAGAAACCGAAGATCGAGGTCGCGAAGCCCGGCAGCGACGGGCTCGTCCCGGCCCGGGAAGCGGGCGAAGCGGAGGCGAAGATCGCCTCCAGGCGCGCCCGCGGCCACTTCCCGATCTACTACCCGACGCGCTTGCCGGAAGGGGCGTTCTTCGTCGAAAGCAACCCCTACGAGAAGGTCGTCGACCCCTACGTCTACAACCTCAAGGACGAGGACGGAAACCGTCATCTCGCCTACCGGATGGTGCTGGTGAGGGAAGAGTCGGACGGCACCCACTACTTCGGCGTTCAGG
This sequence comes from Actinomycetota bacterium, assembly GCA_030852475.1. GTDB lineage: Bacteria > Actinomycetota > Thermoleophilia > Solirubrobacterales > 70-9 > VAYN01. The sequence continues at coordinate 3,870 of JALYWY010000403.1, forward strand.
GCATTCGCGGCTGGTCGGACCCGCCGATCGTCGAAGACCCGAGCCTGACGAAGGAGATCAGGGGGCGCGAGTACGACATCTTCCTCGACGGCGAAGATGTGAAGATGGTTGCCTGGCGCCGTGGCGAGAACGTCTACTGGATCTCGAACGACCTGCAGCGGAGCTTGACCAATGACCAGATGATCGGGATGGCGCGCTCGGCTGACGTGCTGATTCCGAAGAAGAAGCCGAAGCGCGGAAGGAGCAGGGGATGAGCGAGAAGGACACGGTAGGCGTCATCGGAGTCGGTTGGGTCGGGCTGGTCACCGCGGCCTGCTTCGCCGAGCTCGGCCACCCCGTGATCGCCCGAGACATCGTCCAGGAGAAGGTCGACTCGCTCTCCAGGGGCGAAGTCGCGATCCACGAGCCGGGCCTGGAGGACCTGCTGCGCCGCAACGCCGAGCGCCTCACCTTCACCACCGACATGGATGAGCTGCTGGAGGGGGCGCGCCTGCTCTTCGTCTGCGTCGACACGCCTCCCACCTATTCCGGCGACGCCGACCTCTCGCGGGTGCGGGCGGTGGTCCAGGAGCTGCCGGAGGACAGCGACCACGTGCTGATCATGAAGAGCACCGTCCCGGCCGGCACCGGCGAGTCGATCCGCCGCGACATGCCGGGCCTCTCCTACGTCTCCTGCCCCGAGTTCCTCAAGGAGGGCACCGCGGTCAAGGACTTCATGAACCCCGACCGCGTGGTGATCGGCGCCGATCCCGGAGACGAGGGGGCGGCGGAGGCGGTCGAACGGCTCTACCAGCCGCTCGGCGGCGAGATCCTCCGCACCGACGTCGCCAGCGCCGAGATGATCAAGCTTGCCTCCAACGCCTTCCTGGCGACGAAGATCTCCTTCATCAACGAGATCGCCAACGTCTGCGAGGAGGTCGGCGCCGACGTCGGCCAGGTGGCGCGGGGGATGGGCCTCGACGAGCGGATCGGCACCGCCTTCCTGCGCGCCGGAATCGGCTACGGCGGCAGTTGCTTCCCGAAGGACGTCAGCGCCCTGAAGATGCTGGCCGGGAACACCGGCTACCACTTCCAGCTGCTGACCTCGGTGATCGAGGTCAACGAGCTCCAGAAGCGCCGCGTGGTCGGCAAGCTCGAGAAGCACCTCGGCTCGCTGATCGGCAAGCGGGTGGCGCTCCTCGGCCTCGCCTTCAAGCCCGACACCGACGACATGCGCGAGGCCTCGAGCCTGGTGCTGGCGGCCCGGCTGCAGGGGGAGGGGGCGGAGGTAGTCGCCTACGACCCGGTCGCCGCCGAGCGCGCCGCGGGAATGCTTGGCTCGGTCGAGATGGCCACTTCGGCGATGGAGGCGCTCGAGGGCGCCGACGCCGCCGTGCTCGTCACCGAGTGGAGCGAGTTCGCCGAGCTCGATTGGGATGCCGCCGCCGAGCGGATGACCAGGCCGCTGATCGTCGACGGTCGCAACTTCCTCGATCCCGATGCCCTCGTCCAAGCGGGCTTCGAGTACGAGGGAATAGGGCGGACCGTGAACTCACCGAGACCGGCTGCCGCCTCCTAGCGGCCCTCTACCGGTCAAGGGCAGCTAGGAAGATGCAGGCAATCGTTCTGGTTGGCGGCGAAGGCACTCGCCTCCGCCCGTTGACCAGCGAGATCCCGAAGCCGGCGGTGACGCTCGTCGACCGCCCGTTCCTCGCCTACGCGATCGAGTGGCTCGCCGCCCACGGCGTCAGCGAGGTGGTGCTCGCCTGCGGCTTCCTGCCGGACGTTCTGCGTGAAGCGCTCGGAGACGACGAACGCAGCGGCGTGAAGATCACCTACGTCGCCGAGTCGGAACCGCTGGGGACCGCCGGCGCGATTCGCTTCGCTGCGGAAGCGCTGGGAGATCGGCTCGAAGACCACTTCCTCGCGCTCAACGGCGACGTCCTTGCCGATCTCGACCTCTTGTCGCTGGTGCGGGCGCACGGGGAGCGCGATGCCAAGGCCTCGATCGCGCTGCACCCCGTAGAGGACTCCTCCGCCTACGGCCTGGTGCGCTGCGACGAGGAGGGCCGGGTGCTCGAGTTCCTCGAGAAGACCGGCGAGGCGGTGCCCGGCGAGATCAACGCCGGCGCTTACGTCCTCCACCGCTCCGTGCTCGACCTGGTGCCGGCGGGCCAAGCGGTCTCGATCGAGCGTGAAGTCTTCCCGCGGCTGGTGGGGGAGGGGCTCTACGGCCTCCTCCTCGACGGCTACTGGATGGACATCGGCACCCCTGAGCGCTACCTGCAGGCGAGCTGGGACATCCTCGAAGACCGGGTCGAGACCCAGGTCGAGGCGACCTCGCCGGGACAGTTGCTCGCTGCCGGAGCGGCGATTGCAGATGGGGCGCAGGTGGGGCCGCGGGCCGTGGTCGCGGCCGGCTGTCGGGTGGAGGCGGACGCCGAGGTGACCGACTCCGTCCTGCTCGACGGCTGCACGATCGGGGCCGAGGCGCTGGTGCGGGATTCGATACTCGCTCCCGGGGCAAGAGTCGAACCGGGAGCGCAACTCGTTAACGCCGTCATCGGCCGAGATGAAAGAGTCCCTGCCTGATGATCGACGACGTCCTCGGCCTTCCCGACCAGCTGCGCGACGCGCTGTGGCGGATCGAAACCGCGCGCCTGCAGCCGGTCGAATCGTCGGCCGGCCTGATGGTCTGCGGGATGGGCGGCTCGGCGATCGGCGCCGACCTCGCCGCCGCCGCGATCGGCGACCGCCTGACGAAGCCGCTGGTCTCGATCCGGGGCTACGAGCTGCCGAGCTGGGCGACCCCGGAGTGGACCGTCCTCTGCTCCAGCTACTCGGGCAACACCGAGGAGACCCTCGCCTGCTTCGAGGCCGCCGAGGCGCTGGGGACCAGCCGGTTCGTCCTCAGCACCGGCGGCCGTCTGGTCGAGGGGGCGCGAGAGGCCGGGGTCCCCGTGGTGGCGCCGCCCGGCATCTACCAGCCCCGGGTCGCCGTCGCCTACATGTTCGTCACCGCCGCCGAGGTTGCGGCGCTCGCCGGCGCGGCACCTGGGCTCCACACCGAGATCGACTGCGCCGCCGCCTTCCTGGAACGGGAGGCTCTGGCGATCAAGGCCAAGGCCGCCGAGATCGCCGAGCGCCTCTCCGGCTCGACCGCCGTCGTCTACGGCAGCGACCTCACCGCCCCGGTGGCGCGCCGCTGGAAGACGCAGATCAACGAGAACGCGAAGCTGCCCGCCTTCTACGCGGAGCTGCCGGAGGCCGACCACAACGAGATCTGCGCCTGGGAGCCGGAGTCGCCCGCCGCGGCGATGACCGCGGTCTTCCTCGAGGACTGCGACCAGCACCCGCGCGAGCGCCAGCGCTTCGAGCTCACCGCCGAGGTGATCGCGCCCGGCGCCGCCGACGTGGTGCGGCTGGAGACCAAGGGCGAGACCCGGGTCGAACGGCTGCTCTGGGGGGTGCTGCTCGGCGACCTCGTCTCACTCGAAGTCGCCCGGCAGGGGGGAGTGGACCCCGGCAGCATCGAGGCGATCGACAAGCTGAAGGAGGGCATGGCTGGATGAGGGCGATGGTTCTGGCGGCGGGGCTGGGGACGCGGCTGCGCCCGATCACCTACGAGATGCCGAAGCCGATGGTGCCGGTCCTCAACAAGCCGGTGATGGAGCACATCCTGCGCCTGCTCGCCCGCCACGGCTTCACCGAGACGATCGCCAACCTGCACTGGTTCCCCGACCTGATCGAGGGCTACTTCGGCGACGGCTCCGGCAGCGGCGTCTCCCTCGCCTACAGCCGCGAGGAGCAGCTGCTGGGCACCTCGGGCGGGGTCCGCAACGCGGCTGAGTTCCTCGGCGATTCCTTCCTCGTCATCTCCGGCGACGCGCTCACCGACATCGACCTGGCGGCGATGCGCGAGTTCCACGAATCGCATGACGGGATCGCGACGCTGGCGATGAAGCGGGTCGTGGACACGAGCCAGTTCGGGGTCGCGATCGTCGGCTCCGACGGGCGGATCCAGGGCTTCCAGGAGAAGCCCGATCCCTCCGAAGCGCTCTCCGACCTCGCCAACTGCGGCATCTACATGTTCCGCAAGGAGATCTTCGACTTCTTCCCCGAGCCGGGGACCAGCAAAGCGGCCGGCGAGGGGGACCCGCCCGGCTTCGCCGACTGGGCGATGGACGTCTTCCCGCGCCTGCTGGAGAGCGACGTCCCCTTCTACTCGCACGAGATCGACGCCTACTGGAACGACATCGGCAACCTCGAGGAGCTGCGCGAGGGCAACATCGATGCCCTCACCGGCGCCGTCGCCGTCGATCGGGAGGGTGAGCTGGTCGAGGGCTTCCGCAGCGGCGAGCGGATGGAGGGCGAGCCCGACCTCGTCGGCCCCGTCCTGCTCGGTCCCGGCTGCGAGATCGGCGACGACGTCCGCATCGACGGTCCCGCGGTGATCGGCGAGAACGCCCGCGTCGGCGACGGCGCCCGGCTGAAAGATGTCATCGCCCTTCCCGGCGCCGAGATTCCGGCGCGCTCGGTCCTGATCGGCGCGATCGCCGCCGCGCGCGGCTAGCTCGATCACCGCAGGGGTGTAGGGGTCCGGTCGCCCTCCGCGGGAATTGGGTCGCGCCCCTTCGGGGCATGCTCCGGTCAGATGCTGCCCGCCTATGGCGGGCAGGAATCAGATTGCATGCCCCGATAGGGGCGCGACTCAATTCGCTCAGGGGATGACCGGGTCCCTCCCCAGAAACGGCACGAAGAATTTGCTTTGTGCGCGCCACGCGTGCGGTCTTGCCGGGCAGGCTCGAGGCGTGGAGATTCTGCGGACGATCGAGGTGGCCCTGGTGCCGGCGTTGTGCGCGTCGTGCGGGCGGTCGTGCCGGTTCGAGGCGGTGGTCTGTACGCGTTGCTCGCGGCGGCTGGCCAAGGCGGAGCCGTTGCTGGGGAGCGGGCCGCCGGGGTTGGACAAGGCTTGGTCGTCGGCGTCCTACGAGGGGGTGGCGCGGAACCTGGTCGGGGCGCTGAAGTTCAGGCGGCTGCTGCCGGTCGCCGATCTGATGGCGGAACGGATCGAGTGGTTGGCGCCGGCGCACATGCTGAGCGGGACGATCGTGCCGGTGCCTGCCGCTCCACCGCGATTGCGGCGCCGCGGCTTCGACCCCGCAGGGGAGCTGGCCGCGGCCCTGGCGGCGCGCCTGGAAGCGCCGGTCGCCAATTGCCTGGAGCGACGGGGTGGGGGGCGGCAGGTGGGGAAGCGCAGGGCGGAGCGGATCGGGCACCCGCCCCGTATCCACGTGCGCGCCGACGTTCCGCGCAGCGTCCTGCTTGTCGATGACGTGCTTACCACCGGGGCGACCCTCACGGCCTGCGCTCGCGCGCTGCGGGCCGTGGGGGCGTCCCGTGTGGTGGCGGTGACCTTTGCCCGGCGCCTCTAGTTGGCTCTCCGCGGCCCTACGGCCGTGCCTCGGCCGGGCGGCCCCGCATCTGGTCCACAAGCCTCCGCGTACGGCGGCGCTTGCGACGCAGTTCACGGTGCTTCTTCACCTGGCGGTTCATGTCCTCGGCAAGCTCGTGTACAGAGTGACCCATCCCCGGGGAGCACTCCCGGGCGTGCAGCGTTACCCCCTTCAGGTAAAGCGTCGCCTCGGCGACCTGACTGTCGGCGACCCGCGGGTTGCGCTCCTCCGAGAGCACCACCTCCAAGGTCGCCAGCGGCGAGACCTGCCGGCCCAACCGCTGGAAGCGTTTCCGAACCATCTCACGCAGCTCGTCGGTCATCTCGACGTTTCGGCCCCGAATCTCTATCCGCATGGTGAGTGCCTCCTTGTGGGTTCTGGCACGATCGTAGACCCGAAAGTGAGTAGAGGCAAGGGGCAATTTCAAACCGCGGACCGGCGGCCACCCCTGCACCGCTACTCTTGACCAATGCCAGCGATGGACCTAGTGACGAAGGCGCTGCGCGCGGGGGAGGGGCGGAAGTTCAAGGCCTACCAGAAGCGCGTCGCCGCGATAAATCGGTTTGAGCCGGAGATGGAAGCGCTCTCCGACGAGGAGATTCGCGAAGAAGCCGACTCCCTCCGCGAGCGCGCCCGCAACGGCGAGTCACTCGACGACCTCCTGCCGCATGCTTTCGCGCTGACCCGTGAGGCTTCGCGCCGCAGCACCGGCCAGCGCCACTACGACGTCCAGCTGATCGGCGGCATGGTCCTCCACGACGGCGCGATCGCCGAGATGAAAACCGGCGAGGGGAAGACCCTGACCGCGACCCTGCCCGTCTTCCTCAACACGCTCGCCGGCGACAGCGTCCACGTCGTCACCGTCAACGACTACCTGGCCCGCCGCGACTCGGAATGGATGGGGCCGATCTACAACGCCCTCGGGGTCACCTTCGACGCGCTCCAGGACGGCGACGACCACGCCACCCGCCAGCGCAAGTACGCGCTCGACGTCACCTACGGCACCAACTCGGAGTTCGGCTTCGACTACCTCCGCGACAACATGGCCGAGTCGCTCGAGCACTGCGTCCAGCG
>JALYWY010000239.1 GCA_030852475.1 Actinomycetota bacterium
GCTAGGAAGCCGCTCTCCGGCTTCGTCGAAGAGCGCCGGGGTGCCGGTGACGCCGACACGAATGCCGGCCTGGAAGTCCCGTCTGACCCTCGCCTCCACCCTCTCGGAGCGACGCTCAGCCTCGAAGCGCTCCAGGTCCAGCCCCAGCCGCTCCGCCCGCTGCCACAGGTGCGGATCGTCGACCCGCCCGCGGTCGGCGTAGAGCGAGTCGACCATCTCGAAGAAGCGACCTTGCCGGCCGGCCGCCTCGGCGGCTGCGTGCAGCGCCGGCGAGCGCGGATGCTTGCTGGCGACCGGGAAGTGGCGGAAGACCAACTTGCCGGGCTGCTCCCGCAGGCGCTCCCAGGCGCTGGCGCAGTGCGGGCAGCCGAGGTCGGCGTAGACGATCAGGCCCCCTTCCTCCCCATCCCCGCGGACGTGGTCATCCGGCCCGACGGGCGGGATCGGCGCACTGCCCAGATCGGCCATCGGCGCTACTTCAGCGCGTCGAAGATGACGTTGGCGCCGGGGAACTCGCCCGGGTTGGGCGATTCGTAGGTCCAGGCCACCACCCCGTCCTCGTCTATGAGAACCAACGTGCGATTGGCGAAGCCCATCTTCTCCACGTAGGAACCGTAGGCGCGGGCAACCTCGCCCTTCGGCTCGAAGTCCGAGAGCAGGGTCGTGTCGATCCCCAGTTTTTCCTGGAAGGCCTTGTGGGCGAAGAAGCCGTCGACGCTGATCCCGACGAGCTCGACGCCCTTCGCTTCGATCTCCGGCTTCACCTCCTGGTAGATCGAGAGCTGGTCGCCGCAGACGGGGCTGAAGTCCCCGGGGTAGAAGACCAGCATCAGCTTGCGGCCGCGGTAGTCGGAAAGGGAGACCTTTTCCCCGTCCTGATTGCGGAGGGTGAAGTCGGGGGCTTGCTCCCCGACCGCGATCATCGCCGCAGGCCGAGTTCTTTGACCAGGGCGCGGTAGCGCTCGAGGTCGGTCTTCTCGAGGTAGCGCAGCATCCGCCGGCGCTTGCCGACGAGCATCAGCAGGCCGCGACGCGAGTGGTGATCCTTGGCGTGGGCGCGCAGGTGCTCGGTGAGTTCGTTGATCCGCTCGGTCATCAAGGCGATCTGGACCTCGGCGGAGCCGGTGTCGTTCTCGCCGCGGCCGTATTTGCCGATCAGCTCGCTCTTTTTCTCTTTGGTCAGGCTCATCTCGATAAAAAACCGTGCACCCGGGGGTCACGGCCGCTGGAAAGTAGCACAGACCCGCCTGGCATCCTCGACATCGCGGTGCATCTGGGCGATCAGCTCGTCCACCTCGTGGTAGGCGCGCTCGCCGCGCAGGCGCTCGACGAAGGCGACCCGGAGGATCTTGCCGTAGAGATCCTCTTCGTGATCGATCAGGTAGGTCTCGATCAGGACCCCGCGGCCGCTCTCGAAGGTCGGGCGGACACCGACGTTCACCGCCGCCGGGACGCCGTTGGCGAAGGCGGCGTAGACGCCGTGGCCGGGGATCGCGAGGCGGTCGTCGGGGACGATGTTGGCGGTCGGGAAACCGAGCTCGCGGCCGCGCTGATCGCCGGTGACGACTTCGCCCTCGACCATGAACGGGGAGCCCAGACAGCGCCGCGCCTGGGTCATGTCACCAGCGGCGACGAGCGCCCGGATCCGGGTCGAGGAGACGGTCTCGCCGTCGACCTCGATCAGCGGCACCACCCGGGTCTCGAACTCGGGGTGGGCTTCCAGCATCGCCGGGTCGCCTTTGGCCTTGGCGCCGAAACGGAAGTTCTCCCCGACCGAGACCTGCTTGGCGCCGAGCTTCTCGACCAGCACGTGCTCGATGAAGTCCTCGGCGTCTCGCTGCGCGAACTCGCGGTCGAAGGGGATCACCACCAGCTCCTCGACGCCGAGCCCCTCGATCACGTCGCGCTTGACCCCAAAGGGCATGATCAGCTTCGGCGTCGCCGCCGGGTGCAGGACTTCGAGCGGGTGCGGATCGAAGGTGAGCACGGTGTCGGCGCCCTCGATCACCGCCCGGTGGCCGAGGTGGACGCCGTCGAAGGTGCCGATCGCCACGTTGCGCGGGCGCGGCTCGGCGTCCGGGAGCGAGGTGACCTTGATGCTCATCGCAGCGCCTCCGCCACCGCCGGGACCAGCTCCGCCACCCGCTCGGCCGGCAGCTCCTCACCCGCGTTCTCGACGCTGAACGGTCCGATCGCGGTACGCCGCAGGTCCGAGCAGTAGGCATCGTCGAGGGTCTCGACCAGGGTTCGGACGTAGGTCCCCGCCGAGCACTCGATCTCGTAGTGGGCATGCTCGCCGTCGCTGGAGAGGAGCTCGGCGCGGTGGACCTGGACGTCCCGCTCCGGCGTCTCCACGACTTCGCCCCGGTGGGCCTTCTTGTAGAGCCTCTCCCCTCCGACCCGCACGGCCGAGGTCATCGGCACCCGCTGGCGGACGGTGCCGGTCGGCAGCTCCAGCGACTCCGGCACCCGGCCGGTCTCGGTCAGCTCTCCGTCCGAATCGCCGGTGCTCGAGCGCCAGCCGAGGCGCGCGGTGGCGAGATAGGTCTTCGGCAGGCCGACGAGGAAACGCTGCAGGCGGGTGGCCCGGCCGAGCAGGATCAGCAGCAGGCCGGTCGCGAAGGGGTCGAGGGTGCCGGCGTGGCCGGCTTTGGCGCCGCGTTCGCGCCGCACCCTGGCGACGACGTCATGCGAGGTGACGCCGGCCGGCTTGTCGTAGAGCAGAACGGTCCCGCTTGCGACGGTCATCCTCAGGCGCCGAGCTGGGTGGAGACCTCACTGGCGATGAACGCGATCAGCTGCTCGTACTCGAGATCCGTGGAGAAGCCGGCGGCGCGCTTGTGGCCCCCGCCGCCTTTGAGGCGGGCGATCGCCGAAACGTCCACCTCGCCGGCGCTGGAGCGCAGGCTCACCTTGCGAGCGGCCCGACCGCGGTTGCCGAGGTCGCGGATCACCGCGGCCACCTTGACGCCGTCGATCGAGCGCAGGTGGTCGATCAGCCCCTCGGTCATCTCCTCGCCGGCGCCGGTCGCCTCGTAGTCGGCGATCGTGATGTAGCTGATCGCCAGCGCCCCCCCGCAATGGCTCGAGATCCCGTCGAGAGCTCGCGACACGAGCCGCAGCTTCTCCAGCGGCACGTTCTCGTAAAGGCGGCGGTAGGTGTCGTCGACGTCGACGCCGGCGTCGATCAAGTCGGCGGCGACCCGGTGGGTATGGGCGTTGGTGTTCTCGTACATGAACTTGCCCGTGTCGGTGATCAGGCCGACGTAGAGCGCCGAGGCGATCTCCGGGGTGATCTTCGCGTCGAGCAGTCGCGCCAGGTCGTAGACGATCTCGGCGGTGCAGGAAGCGTTGACCTCGACCAGGTTGATGTCACCGAAGCGGGTGTTGTCGTGGTGGTGGTCGATGTTGACGATGTCGTTGCCGCCCGCGGTCAGCCACTCGACCGGCATCCGGTCGATGTTGCCGCAGTCGAGGAAGACGACGGTGCGGTCGGCCATGTCGGCCGGCGGCTCGTGGAAGACCTCCTCCAGCGGCAGGAAGCGGTACTCGATCGGCAGCGGAAACTCCTTCGCGGCCATGAACATCACCGAGTCCTTGCCGAGCTGGGTGAGGACTTTGTGCAGGCCCAGGAGCGAGCCGAGAGCATCGCCGTCGGGACCCTCGTGGGCCGTGAGCAGGAAGCGGTCGCGGGCGCGCAGCTCGGCGCCGACGCGCTCGAGGTCGGAGGTGGCGACGTCGGGCAGCGAGCTCACTCCTCCTCGCCCTCCTCCAGCAGTTCGGAGATCCGCACGCCCCGCTCGATCGTGTCGTCGTAATGGAAGGTCAGCGTCGGCGTCCGCTTCATCCGCGTCTCAGCGGCGATCCGCGACTGGATCACGCCGTGCGAGGAGCGCAGGCCCTCCAGCGTCGCCTCTTGCTCCTCTTCTGAGCCGAGCACGCTGACGAACACCTTGGCGGTGCGGAGATCGGGGCTGGTCTCTACTGAAGTCACGGTCACGAAACCGATACGGGGGTCACTCAAATCAGTTGAAACTGCGGCGCCCACGACCTCGCGAAGCACCTCGTTGATGCGCCGCATGCGGGAGCCGGCCATGCTACTCCAGCGTCTGCTCGACCTGTTTCGTCTGGAAGAACTCGAGCACGTCGTCCTCCTTCACGTCGGCGTACCCGTCGAGGACGATGCCGCACTCCTGGCCCTCCTCGACTTCCTGGACGTTGTCTTTGAAGCGCCGCAGGGAGCCGAGCTCGCCGGTCCAGATCACCGTGCCCTCGCGGATCAGGCGGACGCTGGCATCGCGCCTCGCCCTCCCCTCGGCGACGATGCAGCCTGCGATGCGGCCGACCTTGGAGGCTTTGAAGGTCTGTTTGACCAGCGCCTCGCCGTTCGTCTCCTCGACCTCGACGGCCTCCAGCAGGCCCTCCATCGCGTTGCGCAGGTCTTCGGTGATTTTGTAGATGACCGAGTAGGTGCGGACGTCGACGCCCTCGCGCTCGGCGGCCCGTTTGGCGTCGAGCAGCGGCCGCACGTTGAAGCCGATGATGATCGCGTCGGAGGCCGAGGCGAGCATCACGTCGGACTCGTTGATGCCGCCGGTCTGCGAGTGGATGATGTTGATCGCGACCCGTTCCTGCGGCACCTTCGCGAGCTCGTCCTGGAGCGCCTCCAGCGAGCCGGCGACGTCGGCCTTGAGGACGATGTTGAGCTCCTTGATCTCGCCCTCCTGGGCGCGGGCGAAGACCTCGTCGAGACTGACCTTGCGGCCCTGGCGGCGGGCCAGCGCCTCGGTTTTGAGCCGATGGGCGCGCTCCCCTGCCATCTGGCGGGCCTGTCGGTCGCCGTCGACCGTCTGGACGAACTCGCCGGCGTCGGCGACGCCGTCGAAGCCGAGCACCTCGACGGGCATCCCCGGTACCGCTTCGGAGACGGCTTTGCCGGTGAAATCGTGCATCGCCCGGACGCGCCCCCACTGGGGCCCGGCGACGAGCGAGTCGCCGACGCAGAGGGTGCCGCGCTCGACCAGGACGGTGACGACCGGCCCGCGGCCGGGGTCGAGCTGGGACTCGATCACGTGGCCGGAAGCCTCCGCGTTCGGGTTCGCCGTCAGCTCCTCCAGCTCGGTGACGAGCAGGATCATGTCGAGCAGGTTGTCGAGGCCCTGATGGGTCTTCGCCGAGACCTCGCAGAAGACCGTGTCGCCGCCCCAGTCCTCCGGCGTGATCCCCTCCGAGGAGAGCTCGCCTTTGACTTTTTCGGGGTTGGCGCCCTCTTTGTCGATCTTGTTGATCGCGATCAGCATCGGCA
>JALYWY010000245.1 GCA_030852475.1 Actinomycetota bacterium
AGCACGAACGCCGCCGCGACCAGCGGAGCGGCGAGCCCGGCCGCGATCGCCGCCTTGCGCAACACGTCAGGGTGCGGTCTCGACCGGCGGCTCGGGGGCGGCCTCCTGGCACGCCGCCTGCGCCGCTTCGAAGGCCGGCGAGTCGGGGGCTGGCCCCTCGGCCCCGGGGCCGCCGATGCGCTGGGTCATTTTGCCGTCGGCGCTGAACTCGGGGTCGGGCATCTCGACGCCGTGTTCGCGCATGCATTGAGCGAACGCCAGCGCCTGTTCCCTGTGTTCTTCCTCTTCCTCCGCGGAGAGCTCGGGCGCGGCGTCCTCCATGATCTCGCCGCAGGCTTCCATCGCCTCGTCGGTGGCCGGGTCGGAGAGGGGCTCGCTGCCGCCCTCGCCGGCCTTTTTCTCGACTTTGCCGATGATCACCCCGGCCTGCCCCGGCTGCGGGTCTTCCACTTCCACGCCGTGTTCGCGCATGCACTCGGCGAATTCCAAGCCGGCCTCTTCGCGCGCGGCCAGGGGGTCCTCGGCCCCGGACTCCGACGACGCGCCGCAGGCGGCGAACGCCACCGCGCACAGCGCCAGAGCTCCCGCCACCAGCCAGTCCCTTCTGCTCATCACAGGCTCCTTTCGGTTGACCCGGCGATCAAGCCAGGGAAGGCTGAGAGGAGGCTGAGAAGGGCCTATGAAGTCGCTAAAACCGCGTCCTCCGGCTCCGGCGCGGTGGGGGCACTGACCGGGAGCTCCAGCCGCAGCAGGCCGCCGCCGCCGACGGCGTTCGCGGCTTCGACGCCACCGCCGTGGCTCTCGGCCACCTGGCGCACGATCGCCAGCCCGAGGCCGGAGCCCGGCTGTCGGCGCGCCGAGGGGGAGCGGTAGAAGCGGTCGAAGACGTGGTCGATGTCGTCCGGGGCGAAGCCGGGACCGTGGTCGCGGACCTCGAGCACGCCGCCATCGAGGGCCACCTCGACCTCGCCGCCGGGCGGGCTCCACTTGCGGGCGTTGTCGAGCAGGTTGGCGACCGCGCGGTCCAGGCGCGAGGCGTTCGCGTGGACGACGCAGGGCTCCAGGCGCGCCTCCGGGCGCAGCTCCGGATGGTTGCGGCGTGCGCGCTCGATCGCCGCCGCGACCAGCAGGTCGAACCGCAGGTGCTCCCGCTCGGTCGGCTGCTCCTCTTCGCGCGCAAGGTCGATCAGGTCGCCGACCAGCGCCGTCAGTTCCTCGAGCTGGGCGACCACGTCGGCGACCAGCGCTCGCCGCTCACCGAGGCCGAGACGGTCGCCTTCGGCGAGGACCTCGACGTTGGTGCGCAAGCTGGTAAGCGGCGTGCGCAGCTCGTGCGAGGCGTCGGCGACGAGCTGCCGCTGCGCGCCCAGCGACCGCTCCAGCGCCGCCAGCATCGTGTTGAAGCTGCCGGCCAGGCGGGCCAGCTCGTCGCGGCCGCCGGCCTCGATCCGGCGGCTGAGGTCGCGCGTCGAGGCGACGTGCTCGGCCGCCTCGGTCAGCCTTTGCACCGGTCGCACCGCCGTCCTGCCGACCAGCAGCGCCAGCCCCAGCGCCAACCCGATCCCCCCGACGCTGACCAGGACCAGGACCAGCAGCAGGCGCCCCATCGTGTCGTCGACTTCCTCCAGCGAGCGGGCCGCCTGCACGGCTTTCCCCTTTCCGGCCGGGCGGGTGTAGACGCGGGCGTGGATCCCGTTGACTTCGGTGTCGCTGAAGTAGGCGGGCGCCTCGCCTCTGGCCACCGCGATCGTCCGCGAGGTGACCGGCAGGGAGACGTCCTTGCGGATCGGTCCGATCACCTTTCCCTTGGCGCTGACGAGCTGGGCGTACCCGGTCAGCCCCCCGAGCGGATCCCTCGGCAGGCCGACGCTGAGGACTTTCTGCCGGACGCCCCTCTCGAGCCTTCCCAGAGCTTTCTCCCGCATCGCGAGGGGCTTCCCTTTGCGCAGGACATCGCCCCGGACCCTGATCTCGAAGACGCCGCCGGAGAAGTGGCTGAGCGCGGCGTCCACCTGCCCGCGCAGCTCCGCCCGCACCAGGACGTAGACGGCGACCGAGGCGAGGACGATCGCGACCGAGACGGCGATCCCGGTGGCGAGGACGAGGCGGCGGCGGAAGGTCATCGCCGCTCCCGCAGGACGTACCCGACGCCGCGCACGGTGTGGATCAGCCGCGGCTCGCCCCCCGCCTCGAGCTTGCGGCGCAGGTATCCGACGTAGACCTCGAGCGAGTTGGAGCTGAGGCCGAAGTCGTAGCCCCACACCCGCTCGAAGATCGCCCCGCGTTCGAGCACCTGGCGGGGGTGGCGGAGGAACAGCTCGAGGAGCAGGAACTCGGTCCGGGTGAGCTCGATCCGGCGCTCGCCGCGCCGGACCTCGTGGGTCGAGCCGTCGAGGCTGACGCCGCCGTACTCGAGCCTCTCACCGCCGCTGCCGCTGCGGCGCAGCAGCGCCCGCAGCCGCGCCTGCAGCTCCTCGAGGGCGAACGGCTTGACCAGGTAGTCGTCGGCGCCGGCATCGAGGCCGTCGACGCGGTCGCTGATCGCGTCGCGCGCGGTCAGCATCAGGATCGGGGTGCGATCGCCCTGGGCGCGCAGGCCGCGGCAGAACTCGAGCCCGTCGATCTCGGGCATGAGCACGTCGAGCACGATCGCGTCGGGCCGCCGCCGCTCGACCAGCTTCGCCGCCGCCTCTGCCCCGGGCGCCGCCTCGACCTCGTAGCCATCCAGGCGGAGCGCCCGCTCGAGCGATACCCGGACCGGTTGCTCGTCGTCGACGACGAGGATGCGCATCGGCTCAGGGTCGCAGCGAACCCTGAGATTCACCTTAAGCGGGGGCCCGGTTGGGAACGGCCCCTATGGACGGTTCGGCCTTGGGAGCGCCCTCAGGCGCAGGACTCGAGCAGGCGCGTGAGCGTTGCCGTGCCGGCGCCAGAGGAAATCGCCTCACGGCTTTGCGCGATCCCCGACTCGACCGAGTCGCAGTTCCCCGCCACCAGCTGGCGCAGGGCCGCGCCGAGCACGACGGCGACTTCCGCCGCGCCGGCTTCCTCCCCGCTGAGGATGGCGCGCGTCATCTCCGCCGAGCCCGGCGCCGAGGCGACGCTCGCGAGGCGAAGGCCGAGCTGGTGGGGGAGCTCGATCTCGTCGCGCCCCGTCGTCGCCTGCGGGCGGGCGGGCCGGGGCACGTCGGAGCCCTCCGAGCCGCGGACCGCCAGCGAGGACTCGGCGCCCAGCGCCTCCAGCGCCCCGACGATGCGGGGGCCGTACGGCTTGTGGGCGTAGCCGACGAGGAAGCGCCTCGCGCCGAGGTGGTCGACCAGCTTCTCGGCCGAGTGAACCGGGCCGCGAAGCCCGATCTGGTCGCGGATCCCCGCCAGCCGGTCCCAGCCCGGAATCGCCTCGCCGGCGTGCACGAGGGCCACGCCGCACTTCTCCAGCATCGACCGCGACTGCTCGAGCCGCGGTCGCGCCGGTCCGCCCAGCGCCGCAAGCACGTCGGCGGGATTCGTCCCGTACTTGGGCCCGAGCGTGTCGCCGCAGTGCATGACGCAGGGGGTGCCGCAGGCGGCGGCGAGGATCGCCGCGGCGAGGGAGAGCTGCGGGGACTCGGCGACGCCGTCGTAGGCGCCGGCGCAGGCGACCGGCGCGACCGCGCAGGGATCGCGGGAGAGGGCGGCGTCGCGCAGCGCCTGCGCCAGCCCCGCCAGCTCCTGCGGCTCCTCGCCCTTCACCCGCATCGCCATCAGGAACGCCCCGGCCTGGGCGTCGCTGGTCTCGCCGCAGAGCACCGCCGTCATCGCCGCGCGAGCCTCGTCGAAGCTCAGCGCCCGGCTGCCCCGCGGTCCCGTCCCGACCGCCTTGATCGTCGCCCGGAAGCCTGCGTAGTGGCTTCGGCCGCTGCCGTCTTTGCCGCTCATCGCTCGCCGCTCTCCTCTCGTCCTCGTGGGCTCACATGTCGAACCGGTAGCCGACGCCCCGCACGGTCTTGATCCGCCCCGCGTGCTCGGAGCCGAGCTTCGCCCGCAGGCGCCGCACGTGGACGTCGACGGTGCGGGCGCCGCCGTAGTAGTCGAAGCCCCAGACCCGGTTGAGCAGCGCCTCGCGCGAGAAGACCCGGCAGGGGTGGGTGACGAGGAAGCGCAGCAGCTCGTACTCCTTGAAGGCGAAGTCGACCGGCTCGCCGGCGACGGTCACCTGGTAGGTGGCGAGGTCGACCTCCAGCGAGCCGACGCGGACGACCTCCGCCTCCTCGCCGCCGCCGACCTGCCGGCGGGCGCGGACGATCCGCGCTTCCAGCTCGGCCGGGGTGAAGGGGGGGATCAGCAGCTCCTCCGTCAGCGGCACCCGCCCGTCGAGGTCCTCGGGGCTGACCGAGAGCAGGATCGGGACGTCGGCGAAGGCGACGTCGTCGCGCAGCCGCCCGCAGAGGTCCTCGTCGTCGATCACCACGGCGATGTCCGGAGGGCGGCCGCCGGCCCCGTCGGTCTCGCTCGGCCGCAGGCCGCCGTTCGCCTCGACCAGCCGCGGCGTGAAGCCGAGCTCGGCCACCTGGGAGGCCATCTGCGAGCCGCGGTCGGCCTCGGGGCTGTAGATCCAGACGTCGGCCAAGGCTCACAGCCACCGCAGGTAGCGGTCGCGGTCGAAGTCGGTCACGGTCGCGCGGTAGGCGTCCCACTCGCTGCGTTTGTTGGCGACATACCAGTCGCAGAGTCGGTCGCCGAGGGTGTCGCGGGCCAGCTCGGAGCGGTCGAAGAGGGCAGTCGCTTCGCCCAGATCTCCCGGCAGGCTCGCCGCCGCGCCGTTCGTCGCGGCCTCCGGCCCGAGCTGGTAGCCGCGCTCGATCCCGCGCATCCCCGAGGCGAGGACCATCGCGAACAGCAGGTAGGGGTTGGCGGCCGCGTCGGGCGAGCGCAGCTCGATCCGCGCCGTGTCGGCCTGGCCGGGGCGGCCGGTCGGAACCCTGACCAGGGCGTTTGTCCCGTCCCGGGTCCAGTTGACGTGGCCGGGCGCCTCCATCCCGGCGGCCAGCCGCTTGTAGGAGTTCACCCACTGGTTGGACACCGCCGCCGTCTCGGCGGCGTGGGCGAGGATGCCGGCGAGGAACTGGCCACCCCGCCCCGCCGGCCACTCCTCCTGCTCGTCGAAGAAGAGGTTCTCGGCGCCGTCGTAGACCGAGAGGTGGAGGTGCATGCCGCTGCCGCTCAACCCGTCCAGCGGCTTCGGCATGAAGGTCGCGAACAGTCCCAGGTCGCGGGCGACCTCCTTGACGATGATCCGGAAGCTGGTGATCGCGTCGGCCATCGTCAGCGCGTCGGTGTGCTTGAGGTGGATCTCGTGCTGGGAGGGGGCGACCTCGTGGTGGGAGGCGGTGACCGGGATGCCGACCTGCTCGAGGTGCTCGATCGCGCGCCGGCCGAAGTCGCTGACGACGTCCTGCACGGTGAGGTCGAAGTAGCCGCCGTTGTCGAGCGGGACCGGCGGCCGGCCCGGGTCCTGCTTCTCGTCGAAGAGGAAGAACTCGATCTCGCAGCCGACCTGCAGGGTCAACCCCGCCTCCGCCGCCTGGTCGAGCACGCGGCAGAGGGCCTGGCGGCTGTCGCCGGCGAAAGGCTCGCCGTCGGGGGTGCGCAGGTCGCAGCACATGCGCGCCGCCCGCGGCTCGCTGGTCCAGGGCAGGACCTGGAAGGAGCTGGGGTCGGGCCAGGCGTAGACGTCGCGTTCGGAGCCGCGGGCGTTGGCCTCGATCGCCGACCCGTCGAGGCCGACGCCCTCCAGCAGCGCCGGTTCCAGCTCCGAGGCCGGCACCGCCAGGCTCTTCAGCGAGCCGACCACGTCGACGAACCAAAGGCGGACGAAGCGCACGCCGCGCTCCTCCACCACCCGCATCACGTATTCGGCGTCAGCCTGCACGGAGCCAGCCTAGGTTCGTACGGCGCAGCCGATTTGCTCCCTTTGTCCAAAATCGCGGGGGTCGGCTGCGCCGCATCGTCCGAACGTGTTTCGAGGGTGTTTCGAGCCCCTACACCGAGGCGTGGGCGAGGCTCGGGACCAGCCGCGTCGCGAACTCCTTGCGCAGGTAGAAGAACCAGGTCATGCCGGCGAAGACGAAGTAGGCGCCGAAGAAGACCCAGAGGGCGGGGATCGACCAGTCGACGTTGGCCTGGGCGACCGCCAGTTTCTCCGCCGGGGTCTCGGCGGCGCCGACGAGGGCGGTGACGCCGAGGCTCGCCTGGCGCAGGACCACCTGGATCAGGAAGCCGCCGAAGGCGCCGATCGCGCCGGCGATGCCGATCACGGCGGCCGCCCGGCGCTTGAAGTCGACCGCGGTGGCGGGCCGGTCGAGACCCTCGTCGGCGGCCTTGCGGCGACCGAGCTCGGCGAAGATCGAGGGGATCATCCGGTAGGTCGAGCCGTTGCCCATCCCGGCCAGGAGGAAGATCGCCATGAAGGAGCCGAAGAAGAGCGGGAAGCTGCGGTTGCCGACCCCGGCGATCGCCAGCAGGGTGAAGCCGGCCATGCCGACGAAGCACCAGAGCGTCACCTTGGCGCCGCCGAGCCGGTCGGAGACCCAGCCCCCGAAAGGCCGCGCGACCGAGCCGATCAGCGCTCCCACGAAGCCGAGGCCGGCGAGATAGGTGGCGATGAAGGGGTGGTTGGCGAGGAACTCGGGGAAGGTGTTCTTGATCACCAGCGGCAGCGCGAACGAGTAGCCGATGAAGGAGCCGAAGGTGCCGATGTAGAGGATCGACATCACCCAGGTCTGGGCGTGGCCGAGCGCCTTCACGTAGGAGCCGGGGTCGGCCTTGGCCTGGGAGAGGCTGTCCATGTAGCGCCAGGCGCAGAAGGCGGCGAGGACGACCAGCGGCATCCACATCAGGCCGGCGTAGGCGAGGTGCACCTCGTGCTCGGGCAGCTTCACCGCCGCGGTCGGGACGCCGACGACGATCACCAGCGGCACCAGCAGCTGGGTGATGGCGACGCCGAGGTTGCCGCCGGCGGCGTTGAGGCCGAGCGCGAAGCCCTTCCTCTTTTCGGGATAGAAGAAGGAGATGTTCGCCATCGAGGAGGAGAAGTTGCCGCCACCGACGCCGGCGGTGGCGGCGCAGCCGAGCAGGACCCAGAACTGGACGTCCTGGCTCTGGGAGAGCAGCCAGTCGCTCGGCACCAGGAGCGCCAGCAGCAGGCAGGGGACGAAGAGGAGCGAGGCGCTGATCCCGGTCCAGAGGCGGCCGCCGAATCGCGGCACCGCGAAGGTGTAGGGGATCCGCAGCGCCGCGCCGATCAGGTTGGGGACGGCGGTCAGCCAGAACATCTCCGAGAGCGACAGCGAGTAGCCGGCGTTGCCGAGGTTGATGACGACGATCGTCCACAGCACCCAGACGCTGAAGCCGATGTTCTCGGCGAAGATCGAGAAGACCAGGTTCTTGCGGGCGACGTCCTTCCCGGTCCTCTCCCAGAACCGCTCGTCCTCCGGCTCCCAGCGGTCGATCCAGCGCCCTCTCGATAGCTTCATCTCCCTCGTCCTCCGATTCCGATCTGCATGGCGGTGGGGGCGAAGCTAGGGCGGCTCGGTATCGATTCCGTGACCTCTGTGTTTCGGCCTTGTCACGTAACAGGCTGTTCACGAAGCCGTCTTGTTTTGGAAACGGCGAGGACGCGGCGGCGAAATCAACGCCCGGCAGGATCGGGCGATGCCCGACCAGGTCCACACCTCCTGCCCCTACTGCGGCGTCGGCTGCGGCCTCGTCGCCAAGGCGCGCGAGGGCAGGCTGACGGGGGTGGAGGGGGACCCGATCCACCCGGTCAACCGTGGCAAGACCTGCCGCAAGCCGCTGGAGCTGGCGAGCGCCGTCCACGCTGCGGACCGGGCGACGGTGCCGCTGCTGCGAGGGCGGCGGGACCTGCGGTTTCGCGAGGCCGGCTGGGAGGAGGCGATCGGGACGCTCGCGGGGCGGCTGCGCGAGATCGTCGCCGAGCACGGGCCACAGGCGGTCGCCTTCTACATCTCCGGGCAGCTGCTGACCGAGGACTACTACGCGGTCAACAAGCTCGCCAAGGGGTTCATCGGCACCAACAACGTCGATTCCAACTCCCGTCTCTGCATGTCCTCCGCGGTCGCCGGCTACAGCGGCGCCTTCGGCTACGACGGGCCGCCGCCGGCCTACGCCGACATCGGCCTCGCCGACACCCTGCTGCTGCTCGGGACCAACACCGCCGCCTGCCACCCGATCGTCTGGTCGCGGATCCGCGAGCGGCGCGCGGAGGGGGCGTGCGTGATCTGCGTCGACCCGCGCAAGACGCAGACGGCGCGGGAGTCGACCCTGCACCTGCCGGTGCGGCCGGGCACCGACCTCGCCCTGCTGAGCGCGATGCTGCACGTGCTCGATCGCGACGGTCTCCTCGACGAGGAGTTCATCGCCCGCAGCACCTCCGGCTGGGAGCAGGCCCGCGAGGTCGCCCGCGAGTGGTCGCCGCGGCGGGCGGGGGATGTCTGCGGGGTCGAGCCGGCGCTGATCGAGGAGGCCGCCCGTCGCTTCGGCGAGGGACCGCGCTCGATGGCGCTGTGGTCGATGGGGGCCAACCAGTCGCGCGTCGGCACCCTCAAGAACCGCGCCCTGATCAACCTCTGCCTGGCCAGCGGGCAGATCGGCAGGCCGGGGACCGGGCCGCTCTCCCTCACCGGCCAGCCCAACGCGATGGGCGGGCGGGAGACCGGGGGTCTCGCGCACCTGCTGCCCGGCTACCGGCGCGTCGACAGCGCCGAGGACCGGGCGGAGATGGAGCGGCACTGGCGGGTGCATGAGGGAGGGGCCGGGATCTCGCCCGAGCCGGGGCTGGCGGCGGTCGACCTCTTCGACGCGGTCCGCGAAGGCGAGGTCAAGGCGCTCTGGGTGGTCGCCACCAACCCCGCCGTCTCCCTGCCCGACTCCGGCCGCGCCCGCGAGGCGCTTGAAGCGGCGGAGCTGCTCGTCGTCCAGGATGCCCACCACCCGACCGAGACCGGCGCCCTCGCCGACGCCGTGCTGCCGGCGGCGGCCTGGCCGGAGAAGCAGGGGACGATGACCAACTCCGAGCGCCGCGTCGGCCTCGTCCGCAGGCTGCTGGAGCCGGCGGGGGAGGCGCTGCCCGACTGGGAGATCTTCGCCCGCCTCGGCCAAGCGCTCGGCTTCGGCGAGCACTTCGCCTGGAGCGGCGCCGATGACGTCTTCGCCGAGTTCGCCGCCTGCACCGCCGGCCGCCCCTGCGACCTCAGCGGCATCAGCCATGAGCGACTGGCGCGGGAGGGGAGCCTGCAGTGGCCCTGCCCTGCTCCGTACGCGCAGGGGACCGAGCGCCTGTACGAGACCCAGCGCTTCCCGACCGCCGACGGCCGCGCCCGCTTCGCCCCGACCCCCCACGCGGCTCCGGCCGAGGAGCCCGACGAGCTCTACCCGCTGATGCTGACCACGGGGCGGCTGGCCGAGCACTGGCACACGATGTCCCGCACCGGCAAGTCGGCGCGCCTCACCCGGCTGGCGCCGGAGCCGCTGGTCGAGCTGAGCCCCGCCGACGCGGAGCGGATCGGGCTGCGGGAGGGCTCGCGGGCGCGGATCGTCTCGCGGCGCGGGGAGATGGTGATGCGGGTGACGATCGCCGAGGGGGCGCGCGAGGGCGTCGCCTTCGCCCCCTTCCACTGGGGCTCGCGCAACGCCCCGGCCGGGGGCGGTCAGGCGAACGCGGCGACCAACCCGGTCGTCGACCCGGTCTCCAAGCAGCCGGAGCTGAAGGCGGCGGCGGTCCGGATCGAACCGGTCGCGGAGGGCACCCCGGCGGCGCGACGGCCCCGGCGGCCGCGGCGCCTGGTCGTGATCGGGACCGGGATGGCCGGGCAGGAGACGGTGCAGGAGCTGACCAGGCGGGTCGAGCCCGGGTCGTGGAAGGTGACGATGCTGGGCGAGGAGCCCGGCACCCCCTACAACCGGATCCTGCTCTCGAAGCTGCTCGCCGGGGAGGTCGAGGTGCCGGCCCTGGAGCTGCGCCCGCCGGACTGGTTCGCGCGGCATGGCATCGACCTGCGCGGGGGCTGCCCGGCGCGGCGGATCGACGTCGGGCGCCGCCGGGTCACCGACGTCGCCGGCTGCGTCCACGAGTACGACGCGCTCGTCCTCGCCACCGGCTCGCGACCCTTCACGCCCCCGATCCCGGGCGCCGACGATCCCCGGGTCCTCTCCTTCCGCACCCTTGCCGACGTCAGGGGGATCGAGGCCGCCGCCCGCGGGGCCCGCGGCGCCGTCGTGATCGGCGGCGGCCTGCTGGGGCTGGAGGCGGCGGCGGGCCTGCGCCGCCACGGCCTCCGGGTGACCGTCGTCGAGGCCGCCCCCCACCTGATGCCGCAGCAGCTCGACCCGGCGGCGGCGGCGATGCTGGCGAAGGCACTCGAGAGCCTCGGCATCCGCAGCGTCTGCGGGGTCGTGGCTTCGCGTTGCGAGCCGGACCGGGTGACGCTGGGGGACGGCGAGGAGATCGAGGCGGAGCTGATCGTCATCGCCGCCGGCGTCCGGGCCGAGACCTCGCTCGCCCGGGAGGCGGGGATCGAGGTCGGCCGCGGCGTCCTCGTCGACGACGAGATGCGGACCAGCGCTCCGTCAGTCTGGGCGGTGGGCGAGTGCGCCGAGCACGAGGGGACGGTCTACGGGCTCTGGGCGCCGGCCGCGGCGCAGGCGCGGGTGGCCGCCGCCGCGGTGGCCGGCGA
>JALYWY010000248.1 GCA_030852475.1 Actinomycetota bacterium
CTTCGCCGCGATCCCCAGCTGGTGCGGCTGGGACCCGACATCCTCGCTGAGGAGTTCGACCTCGACGCGGTGATCGCGGCGATGCGGGCCGATCCCACCCGGGGCCTCGGCGACGCCCTCCTCGACCAGCACCTGGTTGCGGGTATCGGCAACATCTTCAAGAGCGAGGCTTGCTTTGCCGCCCGCGTCGATCCCTGGCGCCCGATCGGCGACGTCTCCGACGAGGAGCTGCGGGCCGTCCTCGCCGCGGCTCGCGAGCAGATGCTGGCCGCGGTCGAGACCGGCGGCCGCCACTCCTTCCGGGTCTACAAACGCCGCCAGGGCTCCTGCCCCTCCTGCCGCGGCCCGATCTCCTCCCGCGGCCAGGGCGACGCCAACCGCACGACCTACTGGTGCCCCCGTTGCCAGGTCTGAGTTACTACCTCGTCGCCGGGGTCGTCCTGGACGAGGAGATGGACCGCCTGCGGGGGCTGGCCGTCTTCGCCGACGGACCGCTGGCGGAGCGCCGGCCGGGCCTGAAGGTGCGGCGATCCCGCCGCCGTCCCAACCGCCTCGGTTTCGCCGTCCCCAGCCAGTTCCGGCTCTCGGTTACCGCCTACCCCGGGATCCGCCCGGGCGACGTGCTGGAGACGCTGCTCCACGAGCTGGTCCACCTCCACGTCGGCCGCGCCAGGGAAGCCCACGCCTGGCACGGCCCGACCTTCAAGCGAGTTCTCAGTGAGGCGATGCGGGAGGCGTACGGGGTCGAGATCCCGATCCCGCGGGCGACCCTCCACGGCCCCTACGCGGAGGCGATCGAGGAGGTTCTCGCCGCCCGCGCCGGCTAGCCCGTCGCCTCCTCCTCGGCCCACCGTTTGCGCTCGCGCATGTGATGGACGAGGAGGACGACGACGATCACCACCGCCGGGGCGAAGACCGGCAGCGACACCAGGACGGGATGGTGGGCGAGCGGCAGGATCACCTGCCGCCGCCCTGCTGGAAGCCGAAGACGCCGCGGAGCTTCAGGCGCCGCCATCGCGGCGCCGGCCGCAACCCCACCGCCAGCCGGTGCAGAGCCCAGGCGAGGAGGGCGAGCAGCGACAGGGTGATCGCGAGCACGGTCGAGTAGGCGAGGAGGGTCAGGAGGGGAGGGCCTCCTTTCGACTCGCGCTGCAGCAGCTGATGCTCGTCGCTGAAGCCACGGGTGAACCGGGCGGGAGCCGGAACTTCGCCGACCGGGATCGCCTCGTCGCGCGGCAGGAAGATCGGCAGCGCGGTGAGCGAGCTCTCGTCGTGGAGGCGGATCATCGCCTTCCAGTTGCCGTGGACGGGGATCGGCTCGGTGCTGCGGTAGACGCCGGGGCCGAGCCGCTCCAGCGGCGCGACGACGAGGCCGCCGCCCTGCCAGGCGGTGACGTCGAACCACTCCGCGTCCGCGGCCGCATCCGGCGGGTCGAGCCGCACGGTGGCTTCGACCTCGCGCCCGGCCGGTCCGCCGATCTCCTTCAGCGCGACCTGGGCGCTGACCCCCTCCTGGGTCGGCGTGTAGAGGCCGTACGCGACCAGGGCAGCCAGGACCGCGGCGCTGCAGACGGCCGCCCGTCGCAGCTGCGGAGACCGCTCGAGGGGGATGGGGGAGAGATGGGTGCCGATCCAGGCGCCGATCGTCGAGCCCGCGATCGCGGCGGCGAGGCCGACCATGGCGGCTTCCGGGAAGGCCGACTCGGGCCATGGCAACGGCATCCAAAGGTGCGACCAGGCCCACTCGGCGGCCAAGCCGACGGTGCCGATCCCGATTCCGGCAACGAGGCCGAAGCGCAGCGGCCGTTTGGTCGAGACGAAGAGGGCGACGGCCTCGACCACCACCGCCTCGGCGATGTAGAGAGGAAAGTGAGGCGTGGTCTGCCCGAGAACGGGCCCGACCAGCAGCGCCAGGCCACCGCGTATGAGGATGAAGAAGCCAGCCGCGCCCAGGGCCGCCCCGGGGCCGGCGTAGACCCTGGCGAGGACCAGTCCCACGCCCGCCGCCACCATCAGCAGCATCGGCTGGAAGATCAGCTGGAACTGGGGGACGCCGAAGTCGAACTCGGCCTGGAAGGTGGAGAGGCCGAGCATCAGCCCGCCGGTCAGGGCGATCGCGCGCGCCATCTTCGTGTGCAGGAGCTCCTCGACCGGCGTCTCGGCCGAGGCGTTCGACCGCAGGCCCTCGACCGTCAGCACCGCGATCCCGACCAGGGTCATCGCCGCGCCGCCGATCAGCATCAGGTGGGTCGGGCCCCAGAGCGTCACGTCCTGGCCGAAGAGCCGGTGCCAGACGTCGTCAAGCGGGAAGCCGATCAGGGAGAAGGCGCCGCAGGCGCAGATGAGGACGCCGCCGAGCGGAGCCCACCAGTCGCGCCCGAGCCGGATCGCCACCCCGCTGGGCCGCTCGCGCGGCAGCACCATGGCGAAGAAGCCGGCGCTGAAGATGCCGAAGAGGCCGGCGAGGATGAAGTAGTGGGCGGGGTTGGCGAGGGGACCGGCGTCGCGGCCGTTGTCGATGTGAAGGGCGATGTCCCAGTACATGCCGATCACGGCGGTCACCAGCGAGATCGTCGCCACCACGGAGGGGAAGACGACCCAGCCGGGCATGCCGGAGAGCCGTTCACCACGGTCGGCGAGGCGCTGCAGAACCTGCACCCGGCCGCTGCGGTGGCCGAAGCCGAGGTAGAGGAGCGCGCAGGTGAGGACCGTCGCCCCGAGCGTGGCGATCGTGATCTGGACGATCTCGGCGCCGCCCGCGGGAGGGGCGGCTGCGGCGAGAAGCGTTCCGAAGTCGATGGTCATAGGAAGTCCTTGGGTGGATTGCAGAAAGCTTGTTCCCTGATAAACGTTACCTCTAACGAGGTTACATTCAGAATGTAGAATCGTCACATGGCGAAAAAGGCCGCACCCGCCGCAGATTCCGCCGTCACTGAGGCAAATCTCACCGTCGAGCAGCTCGCCTACGAGACGGGAATGTCGGTGCGGAACATCCGCAACCACCAGTCGCGGGGGCTGCTGCCGCCGCCCGAGGTGCGCGCCCGGGTCGGCTACTACGGCCCTCAGCACGTCGCCCGCCTGCGCCTGATCCAGGAGATGCAGGCGGAGGGCTTCAAGCTGAGCGCGATCTCGCGGCTGATCGGCGAGCACGGGGAGGACGCCGACCGCTTCGTCGGCCTCCGCCAGGCGGTCACCGCTCCCTTCACCACCGAGGCGCCGGAGGTCTACGAGCGCGCCGAGCTGGTCGAGAAGTTCGGCGCCGACGACGACCGCCTGGTCGAGAAAGCGAAGAAGCTCGGCCTCCTCGTCGACCTCGGCGAAGACCGCTACGAAGCGCCCAGCCCGGCCCTGATCCGCGCTGCCGAGGAAGTCACCGGGATGGGAATCGAGCTCCCCGACGCCCTCGCCGTGATCGAGAAGCTCGAGCGCAACGCCCAGTCCTCGGCCCGCACCTTCGTCGAGCTGTTCGTCGACAAGGTCTGGAAGCCGTTCGACGACGCCGGCCGGCCGGAGGAGGGATGGGAGGAGATCATCGCCGCGATCGGCCGCCTCCGCCCGCTCGCCTTCGACGCCCTCAACGCCACCTTCCGCTTGACCCTGACGACGGAAATCGAGAAAGCCTTCGGCGAAGTGCTCGAACGGCGGCAGAAAAAAAGGAAGTAGCCCGGCCGCGCGCCTACAGAGCCGACGACCGGACTTGAACCGGTGACCCCTTCATTACGAATGAAGTGCTCTACCAACTGAGCTACGCCGGCGCGCTCGGACCATTCTAGGAGGGATCGGAGCTCGGTTCCGTCGCGGCCGGGGGAGATGATCCCCGGATGGCGCGAGAGCGGACGGTGACGCGGCGGGCGGAGAACGAGGTCGAGTTCGGCCGCATCGTCGCCTTCAGCGACGGGGTCTTCTCGATCGCGATCACGCTGCTGGTCCTCAACCTGGGGATCGAGAAGGGGCTGACCGAAGGGCAGATCGACGACGCGATCTGGAACCTGCGCGAAGACCTCCTCGCCTACGCGATCAGCTTCGCGGTGATCGGTCGCTTCTGGCTGGTCCATCACCGTTTCTTCGCCGAAGTCGAGGCCTTCGACGCGCGCCTGATCGGGCTCAACATGCTCTACCTGGGCTGGATCGTCCTGCTCCCCTTCAGCAGCGAGGTCCTCGGCGAGTACGGCGGCACGACGATGGGGGTGGTCGTCTACTCGGTCAACCTCGCGCTCGTGGTCCTGCTCGGGCAGCTGATGAGCGCCCACGCCCGCCGCGGAGGACTGACGAAAACGGGCGACCGGGCACACCGGGAAGCGCAGATCCGCAGCGCTTGGATCGCCGGCATCTTCCTGCTCTCGATCCCGCTCGCCTTCCTCTCGCCGAACGCCGCGACCCTGCTCTGGCTGGTGCTGTTCCTCGACCCGGCCTCGCGCCTGGGCGGGCGCGGCGTCAGCCGGGACGGACCCTGAAGGCGATCGACTCGCCGGGCTTCGCGCAGCTGACCGACCAGCCGCGGCCCGTCACTACCGCCTGGCAGCGGTAGGCGCCAACCGAGCAGCCCCAGCGCGATGCACCCGGGGGCCGCCGGCAGCTCTCCTTCTGCTCCCAAGCGGAACGGACCGTCTCCTCGGAGGTCTCGGCGCGATCGACCGGAGCCGGGGCGGTCGTCTCCGAAGAGTCACCGCAGCCGGCCACGGTTAGCAGGGCGAGGATCAGAAGCAGAGCCGGGAGCCGCATCGACGGAAACCTATCCGTCGGCGAGCTCCTCCTCCTCGATCGTCTCGTGCGGCATCTCGCCGCAGATCGGACACTCGGGCTCCGGCACCACCCGCTCGCGTTTGAGCTCCATCGTCCGCAGGTCGTACATGTGGGCGACCCCCTGCGTCGAGGGCCGGCTGAGACCGGTCAGCAGGTGCATCACCTCGACTCCGACCTGGCCGCCGATCATCCCGCAGGCAGGTCCGAGCGTCGCCGCCGGGCTCGGAAGCGCGCGCCGCTGCTCGGCGACGACGTCGAAGAGCGGGTACTCGCGCCGGTAGCCGATCTCCTGGCAGACGTAGCAGCCGGTCATCCCGGGCACGTAGAGAGGACCGATCCGGGCTATCGGCGGGAAGTGGCTCATCGTGATGTACGGGATGCCGGCTGCGAAGCAGGCGGCGTTGCACCAGCGCTCGATGTCGTGGGCGGGCCAATCGGCGGCGTCGACGACGACGTCGCAGCCGGCGATGAACTCGGCGATCTCGGCCTCGCTCTCCAGTCGCTTCGCTGTGGCGGTGATCCGGGCCTTGGAGTTGAAGGCCCGCAGTCGCGCCGCCGCGCACTCGACCTTGAGCAGGCCGACGTCGGCCTCGGTGTAGAGGATCTGGCGGTTGAAGTTGCTGACCTCGACGCGATCGCCGTCGACCAGCCACATCTCGCCGACGCCGCAGCAGGCGAGCGCCCAGGCCGCCCAGGCGCCGAGACCACCGACGCCGAGGACGGCGACCTTCGCTTCGCGCAGCTGCCGCTGGCACGCCGAAGGCGGGATATCGCTGCTCCCGACGTCGCTGAAGTAGCGCAGCTGGCGATCGAACCGTTCCAGCTCTCCGGGCGCCAGGAGCTCGTCGTCGGCTGCGTCCTCGACGACCTCGAGCTCTTGCAACTGCGCGATCAGGTCGTCGACCTCCTCGGCGCCGAACTCCGTCCGCAGTTCCTCGACCGTGCGCTCGCCGTTGACGGCGGCGAGCAGCCGGCGTTCCTCCGCGTCGGGCTGCTCGATCCGGATGTCGTTTTCGGCGCTTGGTCGCAACAGGTAGACGTCCCCGTTTGGAGTTTCGATCTCCTCCGTCGTCCGCTTGATACGTGGCCTGCGCAAAGCGTTCTCCCCCTAGTTAGCTCGTTAGCGCAGTAGAGACCTGACCACCGCTGGAGAAAGTTCCACCAATGGTGGAATCTCCGGGATTAGGCCAGCAGCTCACGGGCCCGGGCAAGGATCTCGTCCGTCATCGGCGCCGTCAGCTTGCCGGTGAAGGTGTTCTGCTGGCTCGGGTGGTAGCAGCCTAGGAGACACCAGGATCCGACCTTCGCTTCGGCGCCGTGGCCGAACTTGGGACGCGGCCGCGGCACCTCCTCGCCCAGCGCCTTGGCCGCGCGCAGGAATCCGTCCCAGCCGAAGGAGCCGAGGGCGACGATCACCTCGCAGCGCTCCAGCAGGTCGAGCTCTCGCCGCAGGTAGGGGAGGCAGGTGTCCCGCTCTTCCGGCGTCGGCTTGTTGGCGGGCGGGGCGCAGCGGACGGTGGCGGTGATGTAGGCGTCGCGGAGCTCGAGCCCGTCGTCGCGCCACTCCGACTCCGGCTGGTTGGCGAAGCCGGCTCGGTGGAGGGCGGCGTAGAGCCAGTCGCCGGAGCGGTCGCCGGTGAAGATGCGGCCGGTGCGGTTGGCGCCGTGGGCGGCCGGCGCCAGGCCGACGATGACGACCCGCGCTGCCGGATCGCCGAAGCCAGAGATCGGTCGTGCCCAGTACTCCTGGCCGCGGTAGCGCCGGGGCGGATTCGCCGCCTGCGCCTCGCGCCACTCGACCAAACGCGGGCAGAGGCGGCAGCGGTGGACCTCCCCGGCAAGGGCCGCGAGCGCGCGGGCGCTGTCGGAGCTCATAGGCTTCGGCTTCTCGTCATGGCACCGAACCGAATCATGCGCGGCCGTGCTGTGCACCGCGCCCTCCTCCTGGGAGCTGCCTTCATCGCTCTTGCCGCGGGTCTCATCGCCTGCGGTGGCGGCGACAGCGATTCGGCGATCGACCAGGAGTCGGACGTGCGGGTGATGAACGAAATCCTCGCCCGCCAGCTGGCCGCGGTCGAGGCCTACGGCGAGGTGCTGCCGGCGCTGCGCGGCGCCGAGCTCGAAATGGGGCGCGAGTTCCTCTCCCAGGAACAGGAGCACGTGGACGCGACGATGAAGACCCTGCGCGGTCTCGAGGGCGAGGCCGACCCGCCCGAGGAAACGATCGAGGTGGGCGACCTGAGGACGCGCCGCGACGCTTTCGAGTTCCTCTACGAGCTCGAAAGCGCGACGATCGACGATCTGCTCAGCGCCGTCGGCAAGCTGACGATCGCCTGGCCACGGCCGCTGGTCGCGGCGATGGCGGCGAACCAGGCCCAACGATTGGTCCTGATCCGTCGCGCCCTCGGCGCAGGACCGCTGGAAACCATTCCGGAAGCCTTCGAGACTGGCGAAACGCCGGCTCCAGAGGAGATGATGAGGAAGTGACCGGAGCCCTCTACGCGATCGGCCGCTTCTGCTCTCGCCATCACTGGCCGGTGATCGGAGCCTGGATCGTTCTCGCGATCGCCCTCCTCGCGCTCGGCCAGGCGGCCGGCAGCAAGACGAGCGAAAACCTGACGCTGCCGGGGACCGACTCGACCAAGGCGACCGAACTGCTCGAAGACGACCTGCCCGAACAGGCCTACGGCAGCAACCCGCTGGTGCTGGAAGCGCCCCAGGGGAAGCTGACCGAGTCGAAATACGCCAAAGCGATCGGGGAAACCGTCGAAAAGCTGAACGCACTGGAGGAGGT
>JALYWY010000251.1 GCA_030852475.1 Actinomycetota bacterium
TCGCCTTCTTCGGCACCCTGGCGCTGCGGCTGGCGCCGCTGGCGTGGGAGACCGGCAACCGGCTCAGCGAGTTCCTCTTCGTCGGGCTCGCCTTCACCCTCAGCTGCGCCTTCGCCGCCGCCCTCACGCGCTTCGGGGACCGCTTCCGCTGGCGCTTCGCCGCGGCCGGGGCGATCGTCCTGATCTTCATCGGCGGCGCGATCTCGGGCTGGCCCTGGGACTCGCAGCTGGCGAAACCGATGCGGATCAGCGCCGACGGCCGCACGCTTCCCTCGCCGTCCCTGAGCGCGACCGAATGGAGCAAGGAGCACATCGAGGGCGGCCGTTTCGCGGCGACCAACGCCGGTGCCGGGCTGCTGCTGGTGCCGGGGGAAAAGTGGGCGATGGCGGGCAGCAAGCCGGCGATCGAAGACGTGCTCGACGCCGAATCCTTCGAAGGCTGGGAGTTGCCGCTGCTGCGACGCCATAGGCTCCGCTACGTCGTCGCCGACCGCCGCGAAGCCAGTGCCGACACCCTGCGCGGCCACTTCTTCGACACCGAGGAGCCGAACTCGGAAACGTGGAAGGAGCCGAGCACGACGGCGAAGTTCAACCAGGTCCCGGGCGTCTCCCGCATCTACAGCAACGGCGCGATCACGATCTTCGACCTCGAGGGGAAGCCGTGAGGGGCAACCGCGATCTGCAGTTGGCCGTTCTCGCGGCGGTGGTCTGCGCGGTGCTGGCGATCCTGTTGCCAATCCCGGTGCTGAGCTTTCTCGTCGCGGCGCCGCTGGTCTTCTTCCTCCCCGGCTACGCGATCGCCTGCGCGGTCTTCGCCCGACATCCCGGGCTCGACAGCGCTCGGCTCCTCGTCCTCAGCGTCGGCCTCAGCCTCGCCGTGCTGGCGCTGGTGCCGCTGTTGCTCGATCCTCTGCCCGGCGGCATCTCGATGGGCGGGTGGGCGGCGGCACTCTGCCTGATCGTCCTCGCCGCCGCCCGCGCCGCCGCCCTGGGGCGGCGCAAACCCGCCCAGCGCGCGTTCCGGCGGCCGCGGCTGAAACCGACGAAGATGGACGCGGGGCTGGTCGCGCTCGGTCTCGCCGCCGCCGTCGCAGCGGTCGTCCTCGTCTTCATCCCCTTCTCGGCCAAGGACGCGATCGGCTACTCGGAGCTGTGGATCGAACCTCGGGAAGGACCCGTTCCAAGCGCGGTCGTCGGTGTGGCCAGCCGCGAGCAGGAGAGCGACCGTTTCACGGTCGAGCTGCGCACCAACCTGAGCGAAATCCCGTTCGAGGTGACGAGCGTCGAGCTCAGCCCCGGCGAGGAAGAGGAACTGGTCGTGCGGCCGCCGGTCAGGGGCGAACGTCCGGTCAAAGTCTCGGCGACGCTATTCCGCGAGGGGATCACCCAGCCCTACCGCCGGGTCGCCGCCTGGATCCCGGAGGCGCAGGGGTGAGCGGTCGCGATCCCGCCGAGCTGGCGGTCGACGTCGTCATCGACAACTACAACTACGCCGCGTTCCTGCCGGCGGCGATCGAGAGCGCCCTCGCCCAGACCCATGAGCGGGTGCGGGTGATCGTCGTCGACGACGGCTCCACCGACGACTCCGCCGA
Organism: Actinomycetota bacterium; assembly: GCA_030852475.1. GTDB lineage: Bacteria > Actinomycetota > Thermoleophilia > Solirubrobacterales > 70-9 > VAYN01. The sequence goes on from JALYWY010000251.1 coordinate 1,593, forward strand.
TGTCCTGCGCGGCTACGAGGACCGGGTGACCGTGGTGCTGAAGGAGAACGGCGGCCACGCCTCGGCCTTCAACGCCGGCTTCGAGCGCTGCGAAGGCGACATCGTGATCTACCTCGACGCCGACGACCTGCTGCGGCCCGAGGCCGCCGCCGAGGCCGCCGCCGCCTTCGCCGCCGACGAGCGGGTGGTGAAGACCCAGTCGCGGATGGAGGTGGTCGACGCCGAGGGCGGCTCGACCGGCCTGGTCAAGCCGCCGCCGCACATCCCGATGCCGAACGGCGACGTCTGCGCCGAAGAGCTCTCCCAGCCCTTCGACCTGCCCTGGGTCCCGACCAGCGCCAACGCCTTCTCGCGCGAGGCGATGCGCAAAGTGATGCCGATCCCGGAGGACGAATACCGGATGTGCGCGGAGCGTTACCTGGTCCACCTGCTGCCGCTGCTCGGCCGGGTCAACTCGCTCGACCACGTCGGCGCCTGCTACCGGGTCCACGGCGACAACGCCTACGAATCGCTCAACCCGCAGCTCAACATGGACCGGCTGCGGCTGACGATCCGGGTCGAGCGCTCGACCGCGAAGGGTCTGCTCGAGCTCGCGGCGCGGGAAGGGATCCCGCACCCGGACCGGATCCTCTCGATCGCCGACCTCGCCAACCGGATGATCTCGCTGCGCCTGGAACCGGAGCTGCACCCGGTCCCAGAGGACACGCGGACGGGTCTGGTGCGCGAAGCGCTGGCGGCGGCGCGTCGGCGGAGCAACGCGAGCGCGCCGATGAAGGCGATATTCGCCGGCTGGTTCGCGGCGATGGCGATCGTGCCGCGGCCGCTGGCCCGCCGTCTCGCCACCTACTTCCTCTTCCCCGAGCGGCGACCGGCGATCAACAAGCTGCTCGGCCGCTTCCAGCGCTCGTAGCGATGAGGATCCTGCTGGCGGTCTCGATGGTTCCCCAGGCCGACGGCCTCGGCGCCATTCCGAAGCTCCTGCACGCGCAGCTGCTGGGACTGCGGGAGCGGCACCAGGTGACGGTCGTCGGCTCCTACGGCGACCTGCCGGGGCAGGCGGAGGCGGCGCGGGAGCTGATGGGTGCCGGCGACATCGCCGCCCACTTCGCCGATCGCCGCCGCTCGAGCTCGCCCCGCCGGCGCTGGCGGGTGCGGGCGGAGCTGGCTTCGGCCTGGGCGACCAAAGGCTGGCCCTGGCGCGCGGTCAGCGCCACCGGCGGCGTCCAGGCGATGGTCGACCGGGCCGCGGCCGAAGGGCCCTTCGACGTCGTCGCCCTGGAGGAGGACCTGATGTCGGTTTTGCGCCTCCCAACCGGAGCCCCGGTCGTCCTCACCGAGCACGAGGCCTTCCAGGCTTCGGAGAAAGGCTGGAAGGCGATGCGCCTGCGCGAGCGGCCTGAGATGTGGCTGCGCCGCCGCGACTGGGCGCGCTGGGCGGAGTTCCGGCGCTCGGCCTGGGAACGGGCCGACCTGGTGCAGGTCTACAGCGACGGCGACGCGGAGGCGATTGCCGGCGCCGCCCCCGAGCTGGCCAGCCGGGTCCGGGTCAACCCTTTCGGCCTGGTGCCTCCGGCCGCGGCCGATCCCGCCGCCGAGGCGGCGGGGACGATCCTCTTCAGCGGCACCTTCACCCACCTCCCCAACCGCGAGGCGGCGCTCTGGCTGGCGGAAGAGATCCTTCCCGCGGTGCGGGCCCGGGAGCCGGGGGCGACCCTGCGGATCGTCGGCAGCGCCCCCCCGGCGGAGATCCGCGGCCTGGCCGGCCCCGGGATCGAGGTGATCGCCGACGCGCCGTCGATGGAGCCGCACCTGCAGGCCGCCGCGGTCGTGGTGGCGCCGGTGCGCAGCGGCGGCGGGATGCGGATGAAGGTGCTGGAGGCGATGGCGCGGGGCAAGGCCGTGGTCACCACCCCGCTCGGCGCCGAAGGCTTCAACAGCATCGATCCCGAGCCGCCCTTGGCGCTGGCCGACGACAGCGAGGGCATCGCCGCGGCCCTGGCGGAGCTGTTGGGCGACGAGCCGGAGCGGCGCGAGTTGGGCCGCCGCGCCCGTGAGTTCACCCTGCGCCACCACAGCCCGGAGGCGTGGGCGGAACGGCTCGAGGCCGTCTACGAGGAAGCGCGGACGGCCGGCCGCGGCGGTAGCCGCTGATAGCTTGGGCCGATGCGGACGGCGGGAAAGACGGCGCTGCTGACCGGCGCCGGCGGCGGCCTCGGGCGGGCGATCGCCACCGCGCTGGCGGAGCGGGACGCGACGCTGATCCTCAGCGGCCGCAACCGCGAAGCGCTGGAGGAGCTGGCGGCCTCACTGCCCGGCTCCGGGCACCGGATCCTGGTCGCGGACCTGGGCGAGCCCGGCGTCGGCGAGCAGCTCGCCGCCACCGCCGGCGAGATCGACATCTT
>JALYWY010000253.1 GCA_030852475.1 Actinomycetota bacterium
GCCGCGGCCTGAAGACGCCGCTGATGGTCGGCGACATGCCGATGGGCAGCTACGAGGCGAGCAACGAGGAAGCGATCCGCAGCGCCCAGCGGCTGGTCAAGGAGACCGGCTGCCAGGCGGTCAAGCTGGAGGCGGGCGGGGTCATCGTCGAGCGCGCCGGCGCGATCGTCAACTCGGGGATCCCCGTGATGGGCCACGTCGGCCTCACCCCGCAGACCGCGACCGCCCTCGGCGGCTACAAGGCCCAGGGCAAGTCGGCCAAGAGCGCGATCAAGCAGCTCGAGGACGCCCTCGCCCTGCAGTCGGTCGGCTGCTTCGCGATCGTGATCGAGGCCGTCCCCTCGGCGATCACCGACGAGATCGTCAAGAAGCTCGAGGTGCCGACGATCGGGATCGGCGCCGGCCCCGGGACCGCCGGCCAGGTCCTCGTCTTCCACGACCTGCTGGGGATCACCACCGGCCACATGGCGAAATTCGTCAAGCGCTACGCCGACATCCACGAGACGATGGTCGAGGCGGTCAAGCAGTACGGCAACGAGGTGCGCCGCCGCCACTTCCCCGAGCCCGAGCACGTCTACAGCGTCGAGCCGGCCGAGCTGGACGAGTTCCGCCGCTACCTCAGCGAGGAGAGCCTGGCCAGTGCCAAGGGCTGGGAGTGGGAGCCGCTGCCGTAGGGACCTGCCTGCGACCGGCGCTGACAGAGACGTAGGTGCATCTGCCGATAGGGCAAGCGCAGGCGAAGCTGCGGCAGAGCTTTGCGCGGTAACTGCTGTCGGCAAGAGGTAGCTCGCCGCGACCCGGCAGCTCTACCGCCAGGTCACCGGACCAGCTGATTGCGCCATCGGCCCTCTTTTCATAGGTCGCCGTGCCGCTGAAGGGAGCAGGGGGCTCGACCGTGGCGGTGACAGGGCTGCTGCCGAGAGGGGCGACGGCGAACGTATCCGGCGAAGTCCTGACATTGACCGAGCGGTAGATCGTCATCCCCCGCCTCTTTTCGGTGGTGGCGGCGTTGTACTCGGCGTCTTCGTCGATGAAGGCGCCGCCGAACTTTTCCTCGAAGACCGAGAACCATGGGGCGCGGGGGTAGCGGCTCGAAACCGCGCTGAGGCTGGTTGCCGACGGGTTCTTGAACGAGCGGCGGTCTGCTTCCCCGGCGGGCCGTTTGCAGACGAGCCGCGGGCTCCGAATCACGAAGCCCTCCGCCGCGCTGACGTGAGCCCGGGCGAATCCGTTCTCGCCCTCGAACCGGATCGCGCCGGTAAAGCGCCCGTTCTGCCAGGTGGAGGGCTTTCCCTTGCAGCCCGGAGAAGTCTCTTCCGCTTCCGGCGGTTCCGTTGGCTCGAAGCGGACCGAGACGCGCCCGCGGCTGCCGAGGCGCCCTTCGATTCGCTCGCCGGTGACGCGGCCCCGCACGGAATAGGTGGCGGAGCTGGAGGAGGCGCCGGTCTTTTGGAAAGTGAAGTCACTGACCGTGATCCCGACACTCTTGGTGTTGACCCCCACCACGGCGATCGAGTAGCCGCCGCTGTCGGGCGGGTTGGCCACGAGGACCCGTGAAGGCTCGATCACGTAGTAGCCGGGCTTCGCCGCCGCCCCCGCGGGCATGGCCAGCAGCACCGACGCGCAGAAGAACAACGCCCAACGTCCCCTTGCCTTCACCGCCGCAGCGTATTCGACGCCGGAAGACGTGGTTGTGGGCAACTACGATTGGCGGTGGATGCCGATCTACGAGTTCGAGTGCGAGGAGTGCGGGGCTCGCTTCGAGGAGCTGGTGGCGGCGGGGGGGACCTCCGCCTGTGCTGAGTGCGGCTCCGAGCGGACGCGGCGGCTCTACTCGGAAGTCTCGCCTCCTGGGCGCCAGCCCCGAGGCGCGGCGGTGCGCTCGGACGAATCGCGGCGGCGGGAGCGCGAGGCGGCGCGCCAGGACCGGCTGAGCGAGTCGCGCAAGCGGCGGGCGGCGGGGGAGAAGCCGTGAGCGCCGGCGCCGCCGAGCGGCGGGAGAAGCTGGTCGAGCTCTACAAAGAGGTGCAGAGCTGCACCCGCTGCCCGCTGTACGAGACTCGGACCAAGGCCGTCTTCGGGGCCGGCAACGCCGACGCCGACCTGATGTTCGTCGGCGAGGCGCCGGGCGCCGAAGAGGACCGGCAGGGGCTGCCGTTCGTCGGCCGCGCCGGGCAGCTGCTGAACCAGATGCTGGAGGAGATCGGGCTCGCCCGCGACGACGTCTTCATCGCCAACGTCCTCAAGTCCCGCCCGCCGGGGAACCGCGACCCGCAGCCGCTGGAGATCCAGGCCTGCGAACCGTACCTCTGGGAGCAGGTGCGGCTGATCGAGCCCCGGGTGGTCTGCACCCTCGGCAACTTCGCGACGAAGCTGCTCAGCGGCAGCCCGACCGGGATCACCAAGGTCCGCGGCACCCCGCAGGTCCGCGACCTCGGCGGCCGCACCGTCTTCCTGCTGCCGCTCTTCCACCCCGCGGCCGCCCTCCGCACCCCGGCGGTGAAGGAGCAGCTGCGAGGCGACTTCGCGACGATCCCCGAGCTCCTGCAGCGGCCGCTGCCGGGGCCCGTTCCCAGCAGCGAGGAGCTCCGGGAGCTGGAGGAAGAAGGCGGCTCGACCCCGCCGCCGCCCAGCGACCAGCTCGGCTTCTTCGGCTGAAGCGGCTCTTCGGTTAAAACACCCCCGTGGAGGTCGTCGAGACGAACAGCGCCGCCGAGACGGAAGCCCTCGGGGCTCGCATCGCCGAGCGCCTGCAGCCGGGCGACGTCGTCCTCCTCTTCGGCGAGCTGGGCTCCGGCAAGACGACCCTGGTCCGGGGCGCCTGCCGGGCGCTCGGGGTCCCCGGGCCGGTCACCTCGCCGACCTTCACGATCGGCCAGCAGTACGGGGGCGGGCGGATGCCGGTCTCCCACCTCGACCTCTACCGCCTGCAGACCCTGGAGGGCGAGGACCCGGCGCTGCTCGAGGACTACCTGCGCCCGCAGGGCGTCGCCTTCGTCGAGTGGCCGGCGGCCGGCTCGGGCCGGCTCGACCGCCCGGCGCTCGAGGTGCGCCTCGCCCACGAGAGCGAGGAGCGGCGGCGGATAGAAGTCGACTGGTAGGGGTAGGGGCGCAGGCGGAGGGCGCACCGAACCCCTCTTGGCCGTGTTGAGGAGAGGGTGCGCGCAACTTGTAGCATCGGCGCTCAGAACACGATCGAGAAAGGCAAGGACGGGATGAAGGGACTGAAGGCGCTCGCGGCGATGATGCTGGTGATCGGGCTGCTGGCCGCCGCCGCGATGCCGGCCACGGCCGGCGCGGCTGCTTACAAAAAGTACGTTGGGTGCGGGATCTCCGGCAAAGCCAAACCGTCACATGCCTGCCCCAAAAAAGCCAAAAAGGGCGCGTTCTTCAAAAGCCTCAAAGGCGACGTCGTCTACTCCGTCTGCGTCAAGTTCCCGAGCGGGAAAAACCTCTGCGCTCAGGCTCAGGAAGCCGAACAGGGGACCCTCTACG
>JALYWY010000262.1 GCA_030852475.1 Actinomycetota bacterium
GCTACTTCGTCTTCGCCTGCGGGGTCGGAATCGACGCGACGGTGGTGAAACGGGTCGACTCCAACCCGAAACTGAAGGCGAGCGCCGGCCCCTACTACTACAGCTGGTGCGGGATCTCGGCCTTCTACCGCAAGTACCGGGTCAACCCGATCAGGGTTCGGACGGCGGTCGACGGTCGCGAGCCGGTCGAGGGCGTCACCACGATCGTCCAGAACAGCGACCCCTTCACCTACTTCGCCAGCCGCCCGATCCGCGTCTGCGAAGGGATCGAGTTCGACGACGGCACCCTCTCGATGGCGGTCCTGAAGCGCGCCAACCAGCGCGACATGCCGACCCTGATCAGCCGCCTCTTCAGCGGCACCAGGACCGCCGCCGGCCACAAGCAGGTGGCCCACTTCGACGACGTCACCCACGCCGTCGTCGAGACCGTCTCTACGACCAGGGACGGATCCCCCCGCCCCTTTCCGCTACAGGTCGATGGCGACTACATCGGCGAGCGGGAGCGGGTCGAGCTGCGGGCGGCGCCCAGCGCATTGACGATCGTTGCTTAGCCACCCGCGCGACGGTCAGGGGTCCGGTCACCCTCCGCGGGAATTGGGTCGCGCCCCTGTCGGGGCCTGCTCCGGTCGTATACCGCCCGCCTATGGCGGGCAAAAGACAGATTGCATATCGCCGCTTCGCGAACATTCCCGCGGAGGGCGACCGGACCCTAATCCACACGCCTCAGCTCACCGAGTCCGCGAGAAACCGCGCTATAGACGGTTTTTCGCGGACTCGGTGAACAGCGTCTGCCGGCATCCTCCCCCAGAGGCCGCTAATCCAGCAGGCCCTTCTCGCGAGCCCCGATCACCGTTTCGCGCAGCGTCTCCCGGGCATCGTGGACGGGCTTCCAGTCGAGATCCCGGCGGGCGCGGGTCGTGTCCATCAGGACCGGGGTGTCGGCGGCGATCGCCCACTCCAGTTTCGAGGAGACGAACTTGAGCCGGCGTGCCGCCGCGGTGCCGGCGCTGACGGCGGGGCCGGGAACCGGCACCGAGCGCCAGCCGAGCTCGCGGGCGATGTCGGAGACTCGGACCTCCCCCTCGCCGGCGAGGTTGTAGACGCCGGGCGGGCCGTCGCCACAGATCGCCGCCGCCATCGCCCGGGCGACGTCGTCGTGGTGGACGAGCTGGATCGGGACGCCAGGGTCGGGCAGGACCGGGCCCACGAGCGGCAGCTTCTCGATCCCCCGGCGCAGCGCCGGCACCGGATCGACCACCCGCACGGCCTCGACGGTCTGCTGGACCAGCATCGTCGCCCGCGGTCCGGCGACGATGCAGGGACGGAAGACATAGGGCTCCACCTCGCTCCCCACCAGCAGCTCATCGAGCAGATCCTCCAGCTCGGCCTTCTGGGCGGAGTAGTAGAAGCTCTCGCTGCCGCGGGCCGGAACGTCCTCGGTCAGCGGCTGGGGGTTCTCCGGGTGGAACCCGTAGGCGGCGACCGAAGAGGCGTAGACAAGCCGCTTGACGCCGGCCCGGATCGCCGCTTCGAAGACGTTGCGCGTGCCCTGCAGGTTGACCTTGCGGGTCTCCTCACGGCTGCCGAAGATCGCGAAGGCGAGGTGGACGGCGACGTCTGCGCCGTCGAAGAGCGCCGCCAGCGACCCGCGGTCGAGGATGTCGCCGCGACGGTAGGTGACCTTCTCCCAGCCCTCGTCGGCCGGGTCGAACGGGCGCCGGGCCATGCCCAGCACGCTCTCCACCTCAGCCCGCCGCTCGAGCTCCGACATCAGCGGCTTTCCGATCTCCCCCGTGGGGCCGGTGACGGTGACGGCCAGTGACACCTCTCCCCCGTCCGGCTGGCCGTCCTCAGGCGGCCGGGGTTACGCGGTACGCGTCGAAGACCGACTCGACGTTGCGAAGGCGGCTGATGCAGTGCTTGAGCTGCTCCGTGTCGCCTACCTCCACCACGAACCGGTTCTTGACCATCGGATGGTTCGTCGCACAGGAGGCGGCGATGATGTTGATCCCGGCCTCGGAGAAGGTCCGCGAGAGGTCCTCGAGCAGGCGGGTGCGGTCGTAGGCGTCGATCTGCAGCTCGACCCGGTAGGAAGCCTCGTTTTCGCCCTCCCACCGGACCTCGACGAACCGCTCTGGCGCCCGTTTCAGCGCCTTGACGTTCTTGCAGTCGGTGCGGTGGATGGTGATCCCGCGGCCGAGCGAGACGTAGCCGGCGATCTCGTCGCCCGGCACCGGCCGGCAGCACTTCGCCAGCCGCACGGCGACGTTGTCGGCGCCCTTGACGATGATCCCGTAGTTGGAGGCGTCCTTGGTGCGGCGGGCGCGGTCCTCGCGACCGAGCGGCGTCCCGGCGGCCTCCTCCTCGACGCCCTCGCCCGCCTTCAGCCGCTGCATCAGCTTGTTGGCGGCGGTCTTGGCGGAGACTTTGCCCTGGCCGAGGGCGATGTAGAAGTCGGTCGCTTTGCGGAAGCCCATCTCGCGGATCACGTCCGCCAGCAGGGCCGAGCCGGAGACCTTCTGCATCGGGATGCCGCGCGTGCGCAGCGCTTCTTCGAGCTTCTCGCGACCGTCGCGCTCGGCGTCCTCGCGGCGCTCCTCTTTGAACCAGGAGCGGATCTTGTTGCGGGCGCGGTTGGTCCGGACGAGTTTCAGCCAATCGAGCGAGGGCCCGCGCTTCTGCTTCGCGGTCAGGACCTCGACGATGTCGCCGGAGCGCAGCTGGTAGTGCAGCGGCACGATGCTGCCGTTGACCTTGGCGCCGACGCAGCTGTGGCCGACGTCGGTGTGGACCGCGTAGGCGAAGTCGAGCGGAGTCGAGCCGGCCGAGAGGTTCTTCACCTCCCCCTTCGGGGTGAAGACGAAGACCTCGTCCTCGAAGAGATCGACCTTGAGCGACTCGAGGAACTCGGCCGGGTCCTGTTCGCCCTCGGCCTCGACCAGCTGCCGCAGCCAGGTCATCTTCTCCCGCTGCGGGTCGCCGTTGGTCCCCTCTTTGTAGGCGACGTGGGCGGCGATCCCGTACTCGGCGAGTTTGTGCATCTCCTCGGTCCGGATCTGGATCTCCAGCGGTTTGCCCTCCGGCCCGATCACCGTCGTGTGCAGCGCCTGGTACATGTTCGCTTTGGGCATCGCGACGAAGTCCTTGAAGCGGCCCGGAAGCGGCTTCCAGAGCGAGTGGATGACGCCGATCGCGCCGTAGCAGTCTTTGACCGAGTGGACGATCACCCGCATCGCGGTCAGGTCGAAGATCTCGTTGAACTCGCGGCCCTTTTTCGCCATCTTCGTGTAGATCGAGTAGAAGTGCTTGGCGCGGCCGGAGATCTCGGCCTCGATCCCGACCTGCTCCAGCTCCTTGGCGAGGAACTCGCCCGCTTCGGAGACGTAGGTCTCGCGCTCCTCCCGCTGCTGGGCGACCAGCTGCTTGATTTCCGCGTACTTGCGCGGGTGCAGGGTCGCGAAGGCGAGGTCCTCCAGCTCCCACTTGATCGCGTGGATCCCGAGCCGGTGCGCCAGCGGCGCGTAGATCTCCAGCGTCTCGTGCGACTTCGAAGTCTGTTTCTGCTTCGGCAGCGCGCCGAGCGTGCGCATGTTGTGGAGGCGGTCGGCCAGCTTGATCAGGATCACCCTGACGTCGCTGGCCATCGCCACCATCATCTTCCGGTAGTTCTCGGCCTGACGCTCATCGCGGCTCTCGAAGGTGATCTCGGTGAGCTTCGTGACGCCATCGACCAGCTGGGCAATCTCGATGCCGAACTCGGCCTCGATTTCCTCCAGGCTGGCGGTGGTGTCCTCGACCGTGTCGTGGAGCAGGGCCGCGCAGAGGGTCTCGGTGTCGAGCCTCATCCCGGCGCAGATCTGGGCGACGCCGACCGGGTGGGTGATGAACTCGTCGCCCGAGTAGCGGCGCTGGTCGGCGTGCCGCTCGCAGGCGAACTCGAAGGCCCGCTCCACCTTGGCGCGATCGATCGTCGCCACCGCGACCGCGGTGCCACCGCCGGAGGCGCCGTTGCCGTTGCCCGGCTCGGCAGAGGCCGAGTCGAACTCCTCGATCACCGCGAAGAGATCGGCAAGGAGCTCCTTGTGCTCTACGGCAGTTTGGGTCTTGCGAG